>CAKSJC010000025.1 GCA_934462885.1 uncultured Eubacteriales bacterium
AGGGAATAATATACAGCCAATAAGTAAAGAAAACCATCCCACTCGCGAGGTTGGCGCATTCGCGCAACCTCCAAGGCATAGTTTTACCGCCAAGCGTAAATTAAAGGGGCAAATTAACGACGGTATTTATCTGATTGCAGAATTATTACTATTTGACTCTGCTTCAAGTTCGGCAAATTGCATTTTTATGTTTTCCGTGATGTGATTATAACAAATTAAAAAGTTGAGTTGAAAAATGAAAGGCAAAAACAGATCATTAAAAAACAAAACGATAGATATCTCAGTCAACGATGGGAGAGAATATCTTGAGCGTTGTGTAAAGCCGTGCGGAATCATGTCGCTTGCCGATATTACCGATAGAACGATAAACGGAGACAGTTTTGAGGTTCTGAGCCGACTTCCCGATTCTTTTGTTGATCTTCTTCTCGTTGATCCGCCGTACAATCTCACGAAAAAATTCGGTGATACATCTTTCAATAAAATGAGTTCTGAGCAGTATGAAGAGTATACTGAAAAATGGGTGCTTGAGGTAAGGCATATATTAAAAGATACGGCGTCGATATACGTTTGCGCGGACTGGGAATCGAGCCTTGTTATTGAAAAAGTCATATCGAAGTATTTTAATATAAGAAACCGTATCACGTGGCAGAGAGAAAAAGGACGGGGAACAAAAAATAACTGGAAAAACAGTATGGAGGATATATGGTACGCCACAGTTTCGGATCGGTTTACTTTTAATGCGGACGATGTAAAAATGAGGCGCCGTGTTCTTGCTCCGTACAAAGAGTCGGGTATGGCGAAAGACTGGGAAGAGAGTGCGGACGGCAGATTCAGAAATACGTTTTCTTCGAATTTTTGGAACGATATTTCGATACCGTACTGGTCTATGCCGGAGAATACCGCTCATCCTACGCAGAAGCCCGAAAAATTGTATGCCAAACTGATCCTCGCAAGCTCCGATAAGGGGGATTTTGTTTTTGACCCGTTTGCGGGTTCCGGTTCATCCCTTGTCGCTGCGAAAAAACTGGGGCGTTGTTATTCGGGGATCGAGATAAACGAGCAGTATTGTGTGTGGAGCGAGAAGCGCCTTGAGGAGGCTATATATAATAATTCTATCCAAGGATATGCAGACGGAGTTTTCTGGGAGCGAAATACTCTCGCGGAACAGAAAAAAGTTCTTGGAAAAAAACTGAAAAAATAAACTGTAAAAAGAAAAGACGGAAAAAGAAACGCCCGGATCCAATTCAGAATATACAGTCGCCAGATAATTCTTCGTTGTTCTTTATTCTTTCAAAGCTTGAAGATAAAAGTCGTTTTGCACTTACGTAGCCTGCGTAATCTCCGTATGCGTGACGCGCACGTATATCGTCAAGAAGATCGTCGACCGCTTCAGATTCGCTGTGACCGGTTGCAAACCGTATAAACGGACGGTATTTCTGCCACGTATTGTAAAGCTCTCCGAAATATATGTCAAAATCATCGTCAAAAATCTCGGAAAGTTCATCTGCCGGAGACGGCAGATTACGTGACAGTTCTTTGAGCTCCTCACAGATATTCGATATATAATAAGCTCCGCTGAAAACAAATGCGCACAAAACTGAAAAAAGGCACAGCGCGATAATAAATGTTTTCATTTTGACTTTTCCTTTCTTACGACGTTTATGCTTCCACAGTCGTCGGAAGTAAGCATAAAAACATCTGACAGATCAATATTTCTTTTTGACAGTTCAAGATAAAGAGATTTTTCCGTCATTCCGCTTAATTCAAGATTTTTCTTTATGATACATCCGTCTATAACGCATACGTGGGCGATACCCGTTTCTCTGACTTTTACGGCAAGATCTTCAGCTTTCGGGGGAGATTTATCCGCTTTCGGAAAAACCGAGAGCTTTCCGTTTTCTTCAATTATGGCATAGTTTATCTCTGATATATCGGAGTACCCTTTTTGGCGCAGTTCAGATATAAGCTCGTCGATCTCCAAACGGTTTTTTGACATTTCTTTTTGAAGTATCTTTCCTTTCTTTATTATGACAGTGGGAGAACCGTAGAAGAGCCGCTTGAGCTTATTGTTTTTTATGAGAGCAAAAGATATGATTACCTCAAGCGATAGAAGAAGCAGTATCGGGATGACAGCGTAAATGAGAGGAATAGAACGGTCTGTCAGAGGTTCGGAAGCAATTTCTGAGAGAAGCAGAGTTACGATAAACTCCGATATTTGGAGCTCGCCGATCTGCCTCTTTCCCATAAGTCTCACAGAGACTATGAGAACAAAATAAATGATAATTGTTCTAGAAAATATAGTAATCATATAAATAGTATGCCGTGAAGAACGGTAAACTATTCACAAAGAAGTGTCTGAGCGCACAAGCGTGCGCTCAGACACTTCTTTTACAGTTTTGAAATATGCCATATATTGTTTGAATAATCATCTATTGACCTGTCGGATGAAAATTGCCCGGCTCCGGCGATGTTCATAAGAGATTTTTCGGCGAATGCGATAGTATTTTTGAAATCTCGGTTTACTTTCTTTTTTGCATCAAGATAGCTTTCAAAATCGTATAAGACTCTGTATCTGTCCGCTTCCTGCCAGTGGGATGAAAGAAGCAAGGAGCTTTTTAAGTCTTCGAATATTCCGTGCTCTCCCTCTCCGAGAAGTCCGTTTGTGAGAGCGTTTACCGCTCGGCGTATCTTTTCGTTTCCGTTGTACAGTTTTTTCGGATCGTATGACGCCGCGGTTTTTTTGATATCCTCAATGTCCGCGCCGAAAACGTAATTATTTCCGTTTCCTGCCGCGCGGAATATCTCAATGTTTGCGCCGTCGTATGTTCCGAGAGTGACCGCACCGTTTAACATCATTTTCATATTTCCGGTTCCGCTGGCTTCTGTACCGGCGGTCGAGATTTGTTCTGAAATATCTGCTGCCGCTATGATCCTTTCAGCGTATGAAACATCATAGTTTGAAACAAATACTACGCTGATAAGAGAACTGACTGACGAATCTTTTTTTAATAACTCCGAAACCGAGTTTATAAGCTTTATTATTATTTTTGCACGGTAATAGCCCGGAGCGGCTTTCGCACCGAAAATAAAAGTAGTCGGATTAAAATCTCGAAGAGAGCCTTCTTTTATTTCGTAATAAAGTTCGATTATTGAGAGAATGTTTAGAAGCTGCCTCTTGTATTCGTGCAGTCTCTTTATCTGAACGTCGAACATTGTATCAGGAGATATGGAAATTCCTTCGCGGCAAAGCGCGTATTTGGCAAGATCGTCGTGCTTTTTCCTTTTTATATCGGAAAGACGGCGTAGAACGTTTTCGTCTGACGAATACTTTTTTAACTCAACCAGAGATGAGAGATCGGTTTGGTATTTCTCGGAACCCATCAGATCTTTTATTAAGGAAGAAAGTTCAGGATTGGCAAGGAGGAGAAAACGTCTCCCTGAAACGCCGTTCGTTACGTTTTTTATTTTGTCGGGGAAATGAGCGTTCCATTCGGAGAAAAGCGTGGTTTTCAGAAGCTCTGAGTGAAGTTCTGCCACCCCGTTTACGTAAGTCGACATAAACACGGCAAGATGCGCCATGTTTACATAATTTCCGTCGATAATCCTGCAAGATTCCGGAACTGCTTTGAAGACGTCTTTAAGCTTTGCGTCGATCTTTACAATGATATCGCAAATAACGGGAACAGTGTCGCGTATCAGGGACATATCCCATTTTTCAAGAGCTTCGTTCATTAGGGTATGATTCGTATAGCAGAAAGTTCGCGATGCAACTTCAAAAGCGCCGTCAAAACTCAGCCCTTCGGCGCAAAGCTGATTTATAAGTTCGGGGATAGCTATAACCGGGTGAGTGTCGTTTAACTGTATAACGTTGATGTTCGGAAAATCACGAAATGAAATATCCTCCGGATGACGGCGCTTATACTTGCGAATGATATCTTTAAGTGAAGCTGACGCAAGAAAAAATTCCTGTCTCAGACGGAGCTTTTTGCCCTCATTACGATCGTCGGTCGGGTATAAGATTCTGCATATATCATCAGCTAAGACTTTTTTTGCAGAGGCTTCTGTATAATTTTGCTCGCAGAAAGCGCGGTAGTCAAACATAAGCGCGGGGCGGCATTCAAAAAGCCTCAGCGTGCCGACGTTGTCGGAATCAAATCCAATTACAGGCATATCGTACGGTACCGCACGGAAACGAATGTTTCCAAAATCCACGCATACTTCTTCGTCTTCGCGCTTGACGAGCCAATTCTCTCCATCCTTCTGCCAATCGTCGATCTGTTCGCTCTGGTATCCGTTTTCGAACTTCTGTCGGAAAAGCCCGAAGTTATATTTTATTCCGTATCCGTCAAGAGGAAGAGACATTGTAGCGGCGCTTTCAAGAAAACAGGCTGCAAGACGTCCGAGACCGCCGTTTCCGAGACCCGGATCGGCTAATGAATCAAGTTCCGAAAGCGATCTGCCGTATGAGGAGAGAAGCTGTTCTATCTTGTCTGTTATTCCGAGCGCCAAAAGATTGGCGGGAAGAATCCTTCCCGTGAGATATTCAGCGGAAAAATAGTATGCGTGACGGACCGAGAGATGTTTTTCACGTGAGCTTTCCCATAAACCGCGCACCTCGGCGGAAATCGCTTTTATAAGTGCGTCTGAGATTTGTACTGCGGAAGCAGAATTTGCGGTTACGCCGAAAACTGTATCAAGGTATGTTTTAAAACGGTCTTCAATGCGTTTTATATCTATATTTGACAATGCTCAAAGCGCTCCTTTCGGTTTTCAAAAATCATGGAATATCTTATAAAATATTTTTCTCAGTTTCTTTGTCGAAGATAAAAGCTTTATTCATATCAAAAGCAAGTTTTACCTTCCCTTCGGTTATACCTAAGCGGGAAGGAGTTTTGCATATCTGCCGTACACCGTTTTTAATAAAGTGAAGAAATGCTTCCGAACCTGTCATTTCCGAATACGTGATGTCTGCTTCAAATGCAGATTCCGGATGGAATGAGACAAAGTTTTCCTCCGCGCGGATATCGTCGGGGCGTATTCCGAATACGACTTTTTTACCTACATATGCGTCAAGCGCGGCATTCTTTCCGCTGTCGGAATTTTCACTTTGGAAAGGAAACCGCTCGCTGTCAAGATAGAGATAATATATGCCTTTTTCTTTTTGCAAAACGGCGTCTGTAAAATTCATCTGCGGGGAACCGATAAACCCGGCAACGAAGATGTTTTTTGGGTTGTAATAAAGATTGTGAGGAGTGTCAACCTGCAAAAGAAGACCGTTTTTCATGACGGCGATTCGATCAGCCATTGTCATAGCCTCAGTCTGATCGTGAGTAACATAGACAAAAGTTGTTTTTAATGTGCGGTGAAGCTCAATGAGCTGACTTCTCATTTCGGTCCTCAGTTTAGCGTCGAGGTTTGAAAGAGGTTCGTCAAGAAGAAAAACGTGCGGATTTCTCACCATAGCCCGTCCGAGGGCGACGCGTTGGCGCTGACCGCCGGAGAGAGCGCGCGGCTTACGATTGAGATACTTTTCAATGTCAAGCGTGCGCGCCGCTTCCCTGACCTTGCGGTCTATCTCATCACGCGGAACCTTTCGCAGCATAAGCCCGAACGCCATGTTTTTATATACCGTCATATGAGGATAGAGAGCGTAACTTTGGAACACCATCGCTATGTCGCGGTCTTTCGGCGGAACTTTGTTTACGCATCTATCTCCGATGAAAAGTTCTCCTTCCGTAACGCTTTCAAGTCCCGCTATCATCCGGAGGGTCGTTGATTTTCCGCACCCTGAAGGACCTACCAGTATCATGAATTCACGGTCGTTTATCGTGAGATCAAGTCCCGGAATGACTGTTGTGTCGTCGAATCTTTTAACTACATTTTTAAGTGTAATACTTGCCATTCAAATCACCATTTTAATAACTCTCTACGGGAGAGAAAGAAGAATTTAACGTGATAAAGATATTCTTTATTTCAAGTCATATTATATCCCGCACGTTCCTTTGCAAGGATGCCGGCGGAAGCCTATCCTTTGACAGCGCCTGCAGCGACTCCTTTAATGATAAACTTCTGACAGGATAAATAGAAAACTATGATCGGTATGATAGAGAGAACAAGCATCGCCATCAGCGCGCCCATGTCTTTTGAACCGTAACCTCCCTGGAGATATTGTACCGCGATCGGTATAGTTTTGTATTTGCTTCCAATTACGAGATAGGGAAGGAGATAGTCGTTCCATATCCACATTGTGTTCAGTATAGCGACTGTAACCGTAGTCGGTTTAAGCATAGGAAAAACAATAAGAAAGAACATTTGCAGAGGATTGCATCCGTCAATCATAGCTGCTTCCTCGACCTCGTAGGGAATGCTTTTAACAAAACCGCAGAACATAAATACTGACAGACCGGCTCCGAATCCCAGATATATAAGGATTATTCCGATAGGGTTATCAAGGCTTAAAGAGTTTGCGATTTTTGACATAGTAAACATGACCATCTGAAACGGCACAATCATACTTCCTACAAAGAGGTAATAAAAGAGCTTGCTTAAGCGGCTTTTAACTCTGACGAGATACCATGCGGTCATTGAAGTGAAAAGAACTATTGCGGCTACCGAAAAAATCGTTATAAAAAGAGAGTAGAAAAAAGCGTTAACAAATCCGGTTTTTCTGATACCGTCTATATAGTTCGTAAGCCCCGCAAATGTGCTCTTGTCGGGAGGCGTGAATGGTGAGGAGGAAATAAAAAACTGTCCCTTGAAGGAGTTCATCAATACAATGATGATTGGCGCGATAAAGAGCAGTGATAAAATCAAGAGAATAATAAACGCAATTTTTTTGCCCGCGCTTTTTTCGTTTGACATAATGCTTTCCTTTCTGTGAGAGTGCGCAGTGTCTTGCGGCTTTAAGATTCTGTCTCGCGTTTTTTAGTCGCGACAAGCTGAATAAGAGCAATCGCGAAAACGATAATGGTAAATATAACTGCTTTAGCCTGACCGACTCCCTCATATCCGACCCTTCCGTAGAACGTTTGATAAATATCGAGCGCAAGCATTGCAGTCTCTTTTCCGGGCGCGCCTCCTGTAAGCGCAAGGTTTTGGTCAAAGAGCTTAAACGAATTTGTAAGGGTGAGGAAAGTGCATATAGTTACCGAAGGCATGAGCATGGGGAGCGTAACAGAAAAAAGCTTCCGTAATCCGCTCGCGCCGTCGATCGCCGCAGATTCGTTTATATCTTCCGGGATATTTGAAAGTCCTGCAATATAGATAATCATCATATATCCGATAAGCTGCCAGTTTAGGAGTATCACAAGACCGAAGAAACCGTAATTTGCATTATAAGTGATATCGACTCCGAATTTGCCGAGAATTCCGTTTATAATTATCTGCCAAATATATCCGAGTATGATTCCGCCGATGAGATTCGGGATAAAGAATACGGTACGGAAAATGTTTGTTCCGCGGATCCCGCGAGTCAACAGAAGGGCAAATACGAATGCAATAAGATTGATAGTTATAACGGAAACGACGGTGAACTTGACCGTGAACCGGAGCGAGTTTAAGAAATACGAGTTATCGGTGAAGGCTTTGATATAGTTGGTAAGACCGGTAAAACGGGCGTTCGAGACTGTCGTAAATTCCATGAAAGAAAGGTACAGACCCATTAAAAACGGGATAAGAAAAGAGATCGAGAAAGCCGCAAACGTCGGAAGAACGAATATAGGAAAATACTTTTTCAGGAAGTTATGCATTATTTCGCCTCGCATTTCGGATATTAAGGTTATTTTCCGCTTGTACGGATAAAAGCGGATACTTTAGCTTGACATGTGAGTCAAGCTGTGAAGTGGGCGAGGTATGCGTCGGTTATTTGCTTTCTTGCGCCCACTCGGTAACGAATGTTTCTTTAACGGAATCCCAGTCTTCGGTTTCCTGTGCGTAACGGAGGAGAGCTGATCCGAAATCCTGCTTGAACGTCTCACTCGGGAATATCGGGAATACCCATTCAACATTTTTTACGGTTTTCTTGTTCATCCATTCGATAACCTGACGCGCGAGAGGATCGCTCGGAGTTTCGTTTTCCGCAAACGTGTCGAACGGCGCTATGAAGTTAAGCTCGTTTATAACATATTTTTTCCCTGTCTCGCTTGAATACAGCCAGTATAGAAAATCAAGCGCGAGCTTCTGCTTTTCCGGCGACGCCTCTTTGTTTATCGCAAGATAGTTTTCCGTTCCGATACACAAGCCCTGTTTTTCTTCGCCGCTTACGCCGATATAGATCGGCATGAATTTGATGTCGTCGGAGTTAACGGTGTTTCCGGAGACTCCGGATATTTGACTCCACGCCCAGTTGCCGTTCTGCACCATAGCGCAGCGTCCGAGCGCGAACTCCGACATGGAATCCGATACCTGTTTAGTTCCGAGAAGCTTACGGTCGGTGACGGAATTTGTTATATACAGATCAAATATATCTTTGAAATTATCGGAATAGATAAAATCTATTTTTGATACTTTGTCGGTGGCAATATTTATTTTTTTATCTTGAAGTTCATAGTAAACGGGAAGATTGGCAAGATGCGTCTGCCATCTCCAGTTTTCACCGGGCTGTAAAGAAGTCGACGCGAACACTCCCTCAATTCCGAGTTCATCTTTGTGGGACGTCATATCGGCAACGAGAGAAGAAAGTTTTTTAAAATTATTTATTTCATCCATTGATTTGTAATCTGTCGAACGGTCTTTGAGAGCGAAATACTTGTCGGTTATCGCGGAATTATAAATTATTCCGTAACCTTCAACAACGTTTGCGATGCCGTAAATTCCATCGCCGTCTTTTATTGAGAGAGAAGTGTCCGTAAGATGTTTGTACAAGTCGCTGTCAGAGATATCGAGACAGTAGTCTTTCCAAGTTGCGTAACCCATGGGACCGTTTATTTGAAAAATAACGGGCGCGTCCGACTTTACAATTTCGGATTTTAAGGTCTGTTCATAGGTGTTTGAGGCTGCGGTAACGACGCGAAGATCAACGCCGGTTTCGGCTTTGTAATCTTTTGCTATTTTATCGTATACTTCAGCGATTTCAGGTTTGAAATTCAGATAATATACGGAGTTGTCTGTTTTTCCGGCAGAGCATGACGTAGCGCCGAGAGCGCATATCGTAAGAGCCAAAGAAAGAACGAGTATACGGAAAGCGGAACCAAATGTTTTTTTCATATTAATCTCCTTAATCTCCGGTAATAGAATATATACGTTTTTTGTATCATGTTTTTATTTACAGTACATTTTTACCCGGAAGAAACAATTTTATAACGCAGAGATATATTTTCCGGATAATGTGTAAACACTTATTATTGTGGAAGAAAAAAACTGAAATATACGCGGTGCGGGAAATATGTATAAGGAGAAAAGCAATATGAAAAACAGATCTCTCGAAAAAGGGAAAGAAAAAAATACATTTATTTTTATGCTTGTCCGTGAGTTTTGGAACTTAACCAAGCTTAATCTTTTGTTTGTAATTTATTCTGTTCCGCTTATTACGATCGGAGCATCTCTTGCGGCAATGGACCGCGTGACCTGCTGTATGGCAAAAGATAAGCCTACGGACGTAATATACGATTTCAGAAAGTATTTTAAACTCTCGTTTAAGAAAGTCACACAGACATATATTTTGATTGCCGTATTGTCGGCGCTTTCGCTTTTTTCTTCCGTTTTTTACTATATTTCTGCCGAAAACACCAAAAGTATATTTTTATACGTTTTGGCATTTGTTTCGGCGTCTGTTTTTATGTTTATAATGTGTGTTTCGGCGATTTTTTTCAGACTGCCGGAATTAACTGAGAATAACAATATTTCAAAACGAACATCGCTGCGCGAAATAGTTTTATCCGCATTTTTTTTAAGCGTGAAGAATTTCGGCGGAGCTGTTTGCGGAGGTATTGCGGTTGTTTTTGCTTTGCTTTTAAACATATGGTATTTTCCGTATTCCATCCCGCTTTTTTTATTTTTCGGATACGCTTTTTTTTCCGTTCTTATAAGCTTTTTTGTCGTGAAGTGGGACAAATAATGCTTTTATCGTTGAAAAAGTTTTTATAATATGCTATCATATGAGCAAAGTGTCTTTGCGGAAGCCGTATAGTCTTTCCCTATTCGTGCTTTCCGGCGTTACGGCGTATACCCGCGTGTGATGTGTCGTTTTACGCCTATAAGTGAAGCTTTGACCGCATCGCAAAAAACTGTATAAGGACTTTACACCGATTTATAATATAATTTTTGGAGGAAATTTATGATTTATCTTATATCAGATCCTCATGGAGGACACCGAACAGCCGGTATCGAACAGTACTTGAGAGATTCGTCAGAAGGAGATATTTGTATAGTGCTCGGAGATCTCGGTCTTAATTTTGCCGAGCATGAGCATATATATAAGGAATTTACCGAGAATTTTTTGAAAACCGACAAGAAGTTTGCATTTATTGACGGGAATCATGAAAACTACGAATATATATATTCGTTTCCCACGGAAAAATGGCACGGCGGCGAAGTGCATAGATTAACTCCGAATATCGTTCATCTTATGCGCGGATACATATTTGATATCGAGAATAAGAGCTTTTTCGTAATGGGCGGATGCAGAAGCAGCAATAAATGGAAGGTAAGAGGGCTTTGGTATCGCGAGGAAATTCCTACCCATGAAGAAATAGAGCGCGGCTATAAAAATCTTGAGGAACACGGAAGAAAAGTTGACTATATTCTTACGCATAAATACTTTTGCGATGAAAAACGTGATCCGAAAGAAGAAGAAATGTATAATCTCAACCGTTTTATTGACGATAATGTTGAATATAAGCTTTGGTTCTCAGGCCATTTCCATACGAACGGCGAATTTGACGAAAAACACAAGATGATTTTTGACGTTCCGTATCTGATAAAATAAAAGTTCGTGCCGGAGTTTATCTGCTGCGTGTCTTTGTTCGTAAAAAAATTTGATTGTTTTATTCTCTGCTTCAACAAAAAAGGTTCGTTTTCTAAAAACGAACCTTTTTGCGTTTATGATTTTTTTAATCTTTTTCGGTAATCAGAGGGAGTAAGACCCGTCTCTTTCTTGAAAACCCTGCAATAATAGCTCGGATCATGAAAGCCGACGCTTGCGGCTACATCTGCGACAGAAAGTTTATTTTCATCAAGCAGGCGTTTTGATTCCATGATTCTCTTATCAATTATATATTTGCCGATACTGACGCCTTGGACGCGCGTGAATAAGTGAGAGAGGTAATATTTGTTTGTAAAGCATTTTTCAGCCAGCTCATCAAGCGTTATCTGCTGCTTGTAATTTTTATCAATATATGATAGAGCGACCTCCATTCTTCTTCCAAGATCAAGAAGAAGAGCGGCGTTTTCGGTGCGGTTTATCAGCCTGAACACATACATTAAGAGGGTTCGCGAGATATTTTGCGATATCTCCATATAAAAGCGTTCCTTACTCTCGAACTCGTCTACAAGCATGTTGAAGTATTTATAAAAAATGCCGTACATATTGCCGCTTGGGTAAACGCTTTCGTATTTTGCGGGAATAAGCCAGTTGGGAGGAAGATCGGTTATTTCCAGCTTATCATAAGCAACGAAAAGCACACTCATCGGATCCTCAACGCTGCTTTTTTCAAAATGTATTTTATCTGCATTGTAGACGATGAGGTCTCCTTTTTGCACATCATAGAATTTATCTTCAATGGCAATAGTTCCTTTACCGTCGGTGACAAATATGATTTCAAGAAAATCATGGGAATGAGCTTCTTCACACCATCCGCCGTGTTTCTCCAAAAAACCGACATATAAAAGTCTCGGCTTTAGCTTGAAAATATAGTGCTGTTTAAGCAGAAAATGTTGTCTTTCATCACTGTTATATCTGTGAATAACTTTCATAATGTGCTCCTCCGCTCTTGTATTGTTTCAAGTAATAAACTCATATATCCGATATCGTTTTGAAAAAGTACAGTATCTGTGCTTTAATGATAAACGGGAAAGTGCAAAACAATATAAAAATGCCATTAGCGGGACGTGACAAAATTTTTGCAGAGACTAAAAACAGTTTGATTTCGTAAAAATACGGTGAAAAATATTTTTTTATTGACCTTTTTGTTTTCATTATAACATCGGTTATTTGAAAAATCAATAATAAAATAGGATTTTCTTGCTATTCAATAAAGACAATAAAGCATATTGAGGTTTTTGTGCAGAAATGATAAAATGAAAAAAAACAAAACGACAAATTTGTCAATATTAACACCGGAAAGTGAGCGGAAAACAATGGGTGACGTTATTTTAAGAATGACCGGAATAGATAAACGGTTCTCGGGCGTCCACGCTTTGAAGTCCGTAAATTTTGATCTGTGCGCCGGAGAAGTCCATGCTCTTATGGGTGAAAACGGAGCGGGAAAATCGACGCTTATGAAAGTTTTGTGCGGTATTCATTCATACGACACGGGAGAGATTGAATATTTCGGAAAGCCGGTCAAATTTTCGACCATAGCCGAATCACAGGCGGTCGGAATAAGTATAATCCATCAGGAACTGAATATGATGAATCATCTTACGGTTGCGCAGAACATATACATAGGACGCGAACCAAAGCGCGGCGGAATCTATATTGACGACCGTAAAATGGAAAGAGACGCAAAAGAACTTTTCAGACGTATCGGGATACATATTGACCCGTCAGTTAAGCTCGGAACGCTTACGGTCGGAAAACAGCAAATGGTTGAAATTGCGAAAGCGATCTCTCATGATTCAAAACTTCTTATCCTTGACGAGCCGACAGCGGCGCTGACACAGCCGGAAGTTGAAGAGCTCTTCCGCATTATGGCTGATCTGAAAAAAAAGAACATCGGAATGATTTATATATCTCACAGAATGGATGAGATAAACCGTATTTCCGACAGAGTAACCGTTATGCGCGATGGAGAGTACATCGGCACATTGACAACAAAAGACACAACCAAGGACGAGATTGTTAAAATGATGGTCGGTCGTGTCATATACGGCGGACAGAAAGAAAAAAGCGATGTTCCGGAAAATTCTCCGGTAGTACTTGAAGTAAAGAACTTAAACAGCGGAAATCTTTTGCAAAACATAAACTTCAAGCTGCGCCGAGGCGAAATACTTGGATTTGCCGGGCTTATGGGCGCGGGAAGAACGGAGCTTGCGCGTGCGATATACGGCGCCGATAAATTCGACTCCGGCGAAATATATGTAAACGGCAAAAAAACAAAACTCAAAACTCCGGAATCCGCTGTAAAGCACGGAATATGCTATCTTTCTGAAGACAGAAAGCAGTATGGGCTTCTGCTTATCAAATCGGTAGCAGAAAACTCGGTGCTTGCTTCTCTTGATGATTATATACACTTTGGATGGATAAACGACAGAGCCGCAAAGAAAGCGGCTGAGGAAGTGAATAAAAAGCTTCATACAAAAACTCCGTCGATGGATCAGCTTCTGAAGAATCTCTCGGGAGGAAATCAGCAAAAAGTCATCGTAGCGCGCTGGTTACTTAAAAATGCGGATATTTTCATATTTGACGAGCCGACGCGAGGTATAGATATCGGTGCAAAAAGCGAGATGTACGATCTGATGTCAGCGCTTGCCGCAGAGGGGAAATCAGTTATAATGATTTCGTCTGAGCTTTCCGAGATACAGCGTCTTTCCGACCGCGTTATCGTTATGTGCGAGGGAAGAGTGACCGCTGATCTCCCGATAGAAGGACTGACGCAGGAAGTTATAATGAAATATGCTACAATGCGCCATCACGAGTTAAATGACTGAGACTGAAAAAATGAATGAAGAATTCCGGAGGTCAAGCAAATGGAAAAAGGAAAAACAAAACTTTCATTTTCGCGCAGACTACGCCGCATGGGAGTGAAGCTGGGAGAAACTATCGTGACAAAAGGCAAACAGAATATGATAATTCTGCTTGCACTTATTATACTGATTTTGATATTCTACGCACTCAATCCGCGGTTTCTTAAGCTCTATAATATCGTAAGCATGGCGCAGAGCCTTGCCCCATACGCAATACTTGCTCTCGGTGTAACGTTCGTAATAGCTACGGGCGGAATCGATCTCTCGATCGGAACCGTTTGTATTGCATCGTCGGTAATTGCAGGACACCTG
>CAKSJC010000026.1 GCA_934462885.1 uncultured Eubacteriales bacterium
GCAATCTCGTCAGCATATTCGCCAAGCATAAACGTCTGATATCCGTTGTAATCTGCGGAATAGTGCACGAATGTCGGTTCGATAAGCGCCGATTCTACAGAAGCGGAGCCTTCCGTAACTTCAACCGTAAGATCCAATATTCCGGAGCAGAGCGCATTATCATCATCTGAAGATGTGAGGATATTTCCGAGCGAATATACGGCAAATGATCTTGTTCCATCTTTTGTTTCTATCCACTCAGCATTTTGGAGGCGATCTCCATCGCCGATGATTACATCTATGCCTGCTTCTGCAAGCTCGACCGCAGCGTTCTTTTTCTGTTCTTCAGTCTCGCCGACATCCCAGTGTACGGAAGCAACGATTATATCGGAAACTAAATCGGCATACTCAAGGTTGAGCGCAAATTCATCTTTATCACATGCGTTTGAATACGAGAGAAAAGCAAAAGTCACTCCGTCAGCATCGGCAACAAAAATATCGTCTTTTTCGTCAATCATTGAATTAATCTCGTTTATACCGTAGTCTGTTGCCAAAGTATCTCCTGCGTAAGGAGTGGTATCTACAACGTCATATCCGACATCCTCAAGTACAGCCACAGCTTCCGCCGGAAGAGCCGCACCGTCGTCAGCCTTGAAGAAACACATTGAAAGATCTGCGTCGGCTATGTGTCTGTAAATACCGGAAAACATTTTTATAAAGCTGTAGCTCTGCCCTTCTCCGGCACGCTTTGAAGCGTCGGCGACTATATTCTCGTCAATCTTTACCGCACCTGATATAGAAAGATTTACGGTCTTCTTCGGTGATCTCTTTCTTACATTAACCGAATTATTTTTTTCACCTACGGTTTCCAATTCATTTTTTCTCTCGGCAGGAACAAGCATCATAACAGAAGCTTGGTTAGAGGTTTCCGGACTTTCCGTCTCAAATGAGGCGCTTCTCATTTCAAGTCCTCCGCATGATACGAGCGAGAATGCAGTTAAAGCACACAATGCTCCGCATGATGTTTTTTTGAGTAACTTAGTTAAATCACTAATCATATACACACTCTTCTTAATAAACAAAATTTATTTAACAGTAAGTAATATAAGCAGTTTATTCACCGATAAGTTTCAAAAACTTTTCGTATGCGTCATCCCAAGATTGCTTGGTTTCAGCGTTCGCTTCGAAACGCTTTATTTCAAATGAATTTCTGATGACACGTCTTGCTTCACGCATATTCGGGATATCTCCCGCCGCTATGCACTGCATTGCAATATTTCCTATGGTCGTAGCCTCTACGGGACCTGCACACACCTCTCTTCCGGAGGCGTCGGCTGTAAACCGAAGAAGCATTTCTTCTTTTGTTCCGCCACCCACCACGTTTATTATGGGGTAATGTCT
Source organism: uncultured Eubacteriales bacterium (assembly GCA_934462885.1). Taxonomy (GTDB): domain Bacteria; phylum Bacillota; class Clostridia; order Oscillospirales; family CAG-272; genus UMGS1696. The sequence goes on from CAKSJC010000026.1 coordinate 1,381, forward strand.
GCCTGTGAGAAGCTCAAGTTTTTCAGCGGTCCATCTGTAACGGAGGGCAAGAGATTCAAAAATACATCTTACAATTTCTCCCGGTGTTTCCGGAACGTGCTGTCCTGTTTTTTTGCAGTATTCGCGTATTCGCTTCGGCATATTTCCCACCGTTGCAAAAACCGCATCATCAGGATCAATAAAAGACTTGAGCGGTTCGGCAGCGAGCGCCATATTCGAGAGATCGTCAAACGAATACTTTGTTCCCTCGCGGGCCCACTGACGTCTCGACTCCTGCTCTATCCACAGCCCCATGATATTTTTAAGTACTCTTGTTTTTCCGAAAACACCGCCCTCATTCGTGAATTGATATTTCAGCGAAACATCGTTTATCACCGGGCAGTCGGACTCAATACCCATCAAAGACCATGTTCCGCTTGAAATATAGAGAAAATCATCTCCGTCAGCCGGTACCGCAAGGACTGCACTTGCCGTATCGTGACCTCCAACTTTAACCACACGCGCACCTGTGTTTCCGGTTTCATCTTCAACAGACGAAAGAAGCCCGCCGAGAGTATATCCCGGCTCGACAAGTTCACAGAACAGTCTCTCCGGAATACCGAACTTTGCTATAACGTCTCTTGCATACGTTCTTTTTTTAGCATCTATAAGTGCGCCTGTAGATGCTATCGTATATTCACTCTTTTTCTCTCCTGTCAGAAGATATCCGAGAAGATCGGGAGTATGTAAAAGCGACTCAGCGTTTTCCACAATCCACGGGCGGTCTTTCATGTCTGCCGCAATCTGATAGATAGTGTTGAAATTCATTGACTGAATACCGGTAACGCTGTAAAGATCTTTCATTGAAATAAACTTGTTAAAAACGTATTCCTGTATTTTTTCAGTCCTTGCATCTCTGTAATGATATGGGTTTGATAAAAGTACGCCGTTTTTATCAAGATATCCGTAGTCAACTCCCCATGTGTCGATACCTATGGTATCAATCCCCCCGGAATGTGAAGCTTTAAGTATTGCGCATTTAATCTCGAATAAAAGCCTCAGCGTATCCCAAAAGAAACCGCCCGGCATTATTACCGGATCGTTCGAAAAGCGATGTATTTCGTCAAGAACGAATCTTTCGCCGTCAAAACTTCCGATTATACCTCGCCCGCTCGACGCTCCGAGATCTATTGCAAGCATTCTTTTTTCAGCCATAATGTACCGTTCCTTTCTTAAAAGGATATTTTATCGCCTCAATATTGTTCGCAAGTTCTGGGAAGGCAGCTTCTGAGCGCCGTTACAGCTGCTTCAAACGCTTCAGCTGCTGTCGAATATTCGTTTGTGACAGCTGATCTTCGATTTGTGCCTTCAAGTGCTGCCAAACCGTCGAACACGCGAAGATGCGGTTCAATGGTAAGAATGACATCGCCCTTAAATGAATTGTTAATAACAGCGAGTATCTCCGGAATACCTCCGATGCCGGCTCCGGCAGGTACTATCGCGTTGCTCGCAGTAGCGTCCTTAATATGCATATATGTGATGTATTTTTTCAGCAGATTGAATCCGTATTCAAACGACTCATAACCGCAAAGCACATAGTTTGCGGGATCGAAAACGCATCCCATTCGTCCGTCGAATTCTTCCATGAGTTCAAGGCACTTTTCCGGAGATTCGCCGTAAATTCCCTTTTCATTCTCATGACAGAGTTTAACTTCATATTCGTCGGCAACATCGAGCATTTTTTCCATTCTTTTAAAAACTTCAAACTTATACTCATCGTGCTTTCCGTCGGGAATATAGAACGAGAATATGCGAATACGGGGAGTCTGCATGATCTTTGCGATCTCACAGGTGTGCTTTAAGAGATCAAGGTGTTCTTCAAATGAATCGGTGATCTGTATCTTACCGATAGGAGAGCCGATAGCCGACACAGAGATACCGGCAGCTTCGAGTTTTTTATGAGTTTCCTTTGCAGCTTCAAGAGTCAGAGAAGAAACGTTAGTTCCGTCAACCCCTCTCAGTTCAGTCATTCTGACTTTATTTGCACAGAGGCCTTTTATCTGCTCGTCAAGTACGGCTGAGTACTCATCGGAGAAAGCGCTTATCTTAAATCTAACCATATTAAAAACTCCAATCGTTGATTTTACACATAAGTGACCGCCTTCTTTTTTTTCGTCTGTGCAATAGTGTGCAAGACGAAAGATTTACTCTTCGGCGGTTCTTATAAGTTTAATTCTGCCCCAATAATACATATCAGGCAAAATCGCACAGTTCAACACAATACTTTCATATTACATTATAGCATTAAAAATTTATTTTTTCAATGGAGAAAAGATTATTTTTACATTTTTTATAAAAATAAATGTAAAAAATGGTCAAAAAATGGTATAAATTCATCAAACTTCTATCACCGTGACGCCATGATCGCCCTCACCGTACTGCCCTGCACGGAAATTTTTCACTCTTTGATCAGACTTCAGGCGATTCCAAAGAGCAGCTCTGAGCGCTCCTGTTCCTTTTCCGTGAATGACAGTCGCCTGATGAACTCCGGCAATTATCGCGTCGTCGATATATTTATCGACGACGAACCATGCTTCCTCTCCGGTCATTCCACGAACGTCGCACTCAAGCTTAAAGCTTTTCGTGACCGCAGCCTTCAGCCTTGACTGTCTTTTTTCGGCGGCTTTCGCGTCGCTTTCCGCTTCTTCTATGAGTCGAAGATCTCCTACCGCCACTCTCATTTTTACGCTTCCCATACGAACGTTTACAAAGCCGTTTTTTTCGGGATCGTCTAATAAAATCCCGCGTGTGCCGAGATTTCTGTGCTGTACCGTATCCCCTTTTTTCAATTCTCTCGGAAGCTCGTAATCATCGTCGGCATTGCGCGCGAGAGGATTATTCTTCTCATCATAGTCGCGCATCTTCTGTCTTACGGATTTTTTTGCTTCGGCAAGCTTTTCGCCGAATCTTTCGGATTCCTGCTGTTTTTTGACTTCTTCAAGCTTTGAGAGGACAAAATCGCTGGTTGCTCTCGCGCCGCTTAAAATCTCCTCAGCTTTTTTCTTCATACTCTCGGACTCTTTTTCAGCGCCCGAAAGTTTTATTCTCAACTCTTCTTCGATCTTCTTTCTGTATTCGTCGAACTCGCGACGCGCTTTTTCGGCGTCTGCTTTTTCCTGTTCAAGTTCAAGTCTCGTCTTTTCAAGCTTTTCGATTACGTTTTCAAAATTACGCGAGCCTGTATCAATAAACCGCTCCGCTCTTTTGACGATATGCTCCGAGAGTCCGAGTTTTTCCGATATTGCAAAAGCATTCGATTTTCCCGGTGTACCGATTATCAACTTATAGGTAGGTTTCAGGGTTGCGACATCAAATTCGCATGAAGCGTTGACTATCCCGTCGGTCTCAAGTGCGTAAGCTTTCAGCTCGGCATAGTGCGTAGTAGCCGCGCAGAGAGCGCCGACCGATTTTGTTTCCTCAAGAATAGATATTGCAAGCGCCGCGCCTTCGACAGGGTCAGTTCCGGCGCAAAGTTCGTCGAAAAGCACAAGGGAATTTTCAGTTATCGTTGACAGGATATTTACGATCGACTTCATATGCGATGAAAAAGTAGATAGCGACTGCTCGATACTCTGCTCATCCCCAATATCGGAAAATATCTCATCAAAGACTCCTATCTTTGAGCTGTCATCCGCAGGAATATGAAGTCCTGCCTGGGCCATAAGCGCAAACAACCCTATTGTTTTAAGCGTTACCGTCTTACCGCCCGTATTTGGACCGGTGATAATCACCATTTTGTATCCTTCTCCGAGAGATACGCTGATCGGAACGATATGAGACGTATTTAAGAGCGGATGTCTCGCTCTGTGCAATTCTACTACTTTTTTATCTGAAATTACGGGCGGGGCAGCGTTCATCCTATATGAAAGTTCGCCGCAGGCAAATATAAACGCAAGTTCGGTTATATTAAGGTAGTTGAGATTTATCGACTCACCCGAAACCGAAACTCCCGCCGAAAGATCCCGCAGTATGCGCTCAATCTCATGTTCTTCCTTTGATTCAAGCTCGCGCATCTCGTTGTTCGCTTCCACTACGCTCATCGGCTCGATAAACAGCGTAGCGCCCGATTGGGAGGTATCGTGTACAAGTCCGCGGACCTCGTTCCTGTACTCCGCTTTAACAGGGATAACAAAACGTCCGCCGCGTGTTGTTACGATGTTTTCCTGAAGATATTTAGACTGACCTGAAACGTACTTCTGCAGAATATCTTTTATACGCGCGTCAACCGCGCGTTTTTTACGCCGTATATCGGCAAGTTCCGGGCTTGCTTCATCAGCCACAAAATCGTCTGCAACTATAGCGCGGGTTATTTTCTCTTCAAGAAATCTGTTAGGAATAAGCCTGTTGAATATCTCATCAAGAGACGTATCGGGAGTTCTGTCGCTTTTCACGTAATCGATAAGAGTACGCACTGTTCTAAGTATCGCCGCGCAGTCAAGAAGCTCGCGCAGAGACAGAACCGCTCCCTTCTCCGCCCTCTCTATACTCGCTCTGACATCTTTTATATGTCCGAACGAAGGGTTTCCTTTTAATCCGATAAGTTTTTTTGCATCCGAAGTCTGCCTCTGCCTAATTCTGACGCGATCGATATCGGACGACGGAGTAAGCTTCATTGCAAGCTCAGAAGCGCCCTCCGTCTGTGCAAGAGCGGCTAAATTTTCAAGTATTTTATTAAATTCAAGCGTATATAAAACTTTACTGTTCATTTTATTCGTTTCAATCTGTTTTTATTTTTTTATAATACTCAAGAGAAGAGAATCCGTGTTCAAGATGGTTTAAGAGATATCTCTCGCACAATACCGAAAGAAAAGATCTCTCCGGTTTATCAAGCGAAAACGAAAGAAATCTCTTTACCGGAGCAATTTCAAGATATCGCAAAGCAGAGAGTACGGGATACGAGAGCCTTATAAAAATCTTCGCATGGCTTTCATCTTTTATATATTCGGGATCGTTTTCAAGAGAAACGCGGCATTTTTTGCAGATCACACGGCCGTTCATAACATCGAGCAATGACTCATCCGTAATATCACAGCCGCAGATTCCGCAAGAAGAAAGATCGGGCATGAATCCCGCCTGCATAGCGGCTCTAAACTCAAAGGCAGCTTTTATCTGTTCACTCGGTATATCGTCACGGTCGGCTATTGCGTAAAGCGTATTAAGCGCAAGTGACAGAAGATCCCTGTCTTCAACATTTTCGAGCGCAAGATCGCACACATAGTTTGCTAAAGCAAGCTTTTCGATATCATATCTGATATTCATAAAGCACTCAATGAAAAACGTGTCGCGAATATAGTAATAATTTCCTTTTTTGCAAAGCAGGAACGTGCTGTATGAAAAAAGCTGAGCAGATGCGGCATGACGATTTTTTATGCTCCCTACTCCTTTGCCGCTTATGGTAATCTTTCCGTATTCTGCGGTTAAAAGAGTTATCACTTTGTCGGCTTCTCCGGTTTTTACCTCTCTTATTACGAGACCGTCTGTCTCGATATCTTCGAACGCAGCACCCGACATATTACCTTACATCTTCCGGCTTGAAGCCGAAGTTATTAAGCGAAAGCATATCGTCGCGCCACTTTTCCTTAACCTTTACCCAAAGATTCAGGTAAACGTTCTGACCGAAGAACGCTTCCATATCCTCTCTCGCGTAAGTTCCGATTTTTTTGAGCATCTCGCCTTTTTTGCCGACGATTATTCCCTTATGCGATTGTTTTTCGCAGAATATCTCGGCACGTATGCGAATAAGGTTTTTTTCTTCCGTAAACTCCTCGATAACCACAGCCGTACCGTGCGGAATCTCGTCGGAAAGAGTGCGGAGCATCTTCTCGCGTATGATCTCCGCGGCTATCTGACGCTCCGGCTGATCGGTAAGGCTATCCTCATCGAACATCCATTCTCCTTCATAGAGGAAATTTGACGCCTCTTCAAGCACTTCTTCAACGTTCTTGCCGGTTTCCGCGCAAGTAGGAACAACCGCGTCAAAATTGTGTAGCGCGGCGTAGCCTGCTATCGTTTCCGCAAGCTTTTCGCGGTTTACAAGGTCTATCTTATTCAGTACGAGTATTGACGGAAGATCCGTCTTTTTTATTTGAGCGATGAGATTTTTTTCGGTCTCGCCGGCAGGATATCCCGCTTCCGCGATAAGTATTATGGCGTCAGCCGCTCCGACCGACGAACGAACGGATTTCATCATAAACTCGCCGAGCTTGTTTTTTGCGTGATGAACGCCCGGCGTATCAATGAAAACATACTGATCATCGCCTTTTGTAAGTATACCCGCTATCCTGTTTCTCGTTGTCTGCGGTTTTGATGAAACGATAGCAACCTTTTCTCCGAGCAGATGATTCATAAGAGTACTTTTGCCCACATTCGGTCTTCCGACTATCGTTATAAACGCTGTTCTGTGCATATTTTTATTTCCTTTTTATTTTCATCAAGTAATCGTTTTGTCATCTGGTCAGCCCGAGCTTTTCCATAACGACTCTCTGATGAGCTCTCATGTTTTCGTCCTCTTCTTTGGAGTTCACATGATCGTATCCGAGCAGGTGAAGTGTCGAGTGAACCGTAAGAAACGCACATTCCCTTTTATATGAGTGTCCGTATTCCGAAGCTTGCTCCGCCGCTTTTTCAAGTGATAAAACAATGTCACCGAGTTCGCAATTTCCGAAATCCTCAGGCATATCTCCGTTTTTCATATCGTACATGGGAAAAGACAGCACATCCGTTGCTGCATCGATATTCCTGAATTCGCGGTTTTTTTCTCTTATTCCCTCGTTGTCGGTAAATGTAACCGATACCATAACGTCACGGTCGAAATTCTCGGCGCGTAATGTTTCTCGGATAGATTTTTTTACAAGTCTTTTCATCGAAAAACCCGCTTTTTGCTTGCTCTGCTCATTCGACCAAAAAATCTTTATTTTATTCGGCATTTTTCTTTACCTGACGGCTTCCCTGATGATACCTTGTTTCACGCCGCTCCGCTTCCTTTATTTTTCTTTCTCTTTCATATTTGTCGTAAGCTACTATTATCTTCTGAACGAGTCTGTGGCGCACCACGTCGCGATCTGAAAACTCATGTATTCCTATTCCTTCTATCCCGCGCAGTATCCGCACCGCGACCGACAATCCGCTTTTTTTCCCTCTCGGAAGATCCGTTTGCGTAGGGTCACCCGTCACAACAGCCTTTGAGCCGTTTCCGAGTCTTGTAAGGAACATCTTCATCTGTTCCGGTGTGGTATTCTGCGCTTCATCAAGTATGATAAATGAGTCGTCGAGGGTACGGCCTCTCATGTACGCGAGCGGCGCTATCTCGATCGTCATTTTTTCCATCATCCTTGCGCACGACTCTGCTCCGAGCATCTCATAAAGCGCGTCGTAGAGCGGCCTCAGGTAAGGATCTATCTTGCTCTGCAAATCTCCCGGAAGAAAACCAAGACTCTCTCCTGCCTCTACCGCCGGGCGGGTGATGATAATACGGCTCACTTCATGTGCGCGGAGCGCTTTAACAGCCGCCGCCACGGCAAGGTATGTTTTACCTGTTCCGGCAGGACCAATACCGAGAACAATAGTATTTTTCTTTATTTCGTCAAGATACTTTTTTTGACCGACAGTCCTTGCTTTTATCGGCTTCCCTTTTGCGGTAACGAAAAAGCAATCCTCGTCAAAACCGGAAAGCTCGGCAACTCTTCCATCCTTTACCATTCCGATAACGTAATCAACACTTTGATCTGTCGGCTCTTCGCCAAATGAAATTATTCTTTTCAAATATTTGAGAACGTCAGCCGCCAAGTTTACGTCATCTGCTTCTCCTTCGATGACGATAGAATCCCCGTCGGTGTTTTCATTTTCCGTATTAAAAAGTCTTACGGAAAACTCGTCCTCTATTCTTCTCGCGTTTTTATCAAAGCTTCCAAACAGCTTGGAAGTCACGTCTGCGGAAGGCGTTGTTATTTTTCTTTGAATCATAAAAATACCCGTTTTACCGCGCTGACACGCGGACATGAAACTTTTTTTGAAAGAATGCCGCCCGCGCGGTATCCTTTCAAAGCTCAGATACACTGTATTTCAAGTTGAACTATATCTTTTACGCATATATGATACACATATAAAATTTTTCCCTCGGAAAACGGAATAATTTTACGGTATATCCTCCGCCGTAAACTCCTTTGTTATTCCGATATCTTTTGTGATATACAGAAGGCAGTCGATATTGTATAATCCGTCTGTAAAATATTTGTCCGTCGTTTTTGACACAAGTTCTCCGCTACGGCTCGCTTCTTTTACCTTTTCAGATAATAGTGCCATGGCTCGGTCTGCCGCTTCTTTTGCGGTTATAACTGTTTTTTCATACTCGAACTCTTTATATACATTTTTTTCGACCCACACGGGAATTTTACAAAGTCCCAGAGGACAAAGTTGTTCCACCTTATTTATTTTATCATATTTTGTATACTCAATTCCATAGTTTTTGAAAAGATTTACCGTTTTTTTGAAAAATTTTATGCTTTCCTTAATTTTTTCACGACCCGTATAGCTTTTTTCTTCACATTCGGTATTCACTTCAACGTGTATCGGCTCAGCTGTCTCACATATAACCTCCCCTGCGGCGTACTCGCATCTGTATCCTCCGTCTTTTTTTTCAACTACACCGGAAATCAGCACCTGCCCGCATCTTACCGTGTCTCCCCTTTTTACAGCAGCCTGCCCTTCAAACACGTTTATTTCTTTTACTACTCCGTCGCAGTCTGCCACAACGTTTGCATATGTATTTTTACCGTGCTTCTCACGCTCATCTTTCCACAATTCCCTAACCTGTATTTCGGCAACCGTTCCGTTCATATATACAGACAACCATGCTATATCATGCTGAGCAGCTGAATACTTCGCGTGAAGATCGTTGAAATCTACCTTTGAAAAATTCGTTCCGATCCCGAATCCCAGCTCATCAAGAAGCGATATTATCTCAGAATCTGAAGTTTTGCTGTTTCCCTCTATCCTTATATCCCACACTATGTGCGACGAATAAAACAACCACGCGAAGAATATCACCGCTCCGATCACCGCTGCGGGACGTTTTTTTATAAACCGCCCCAAAAGAGGAAATCCGTGTATATCGCTTGTCAAGTACGGAATTGACTCTTTTTCCGCGAGATAAATAAAATGACGCGCATATTTTTGTTTTATTTTTATTTTTATGCTGCCGTCGTCAAGATTCTCCAATGAGGTAAAATAAAGTTTTTTTCTGTACATCAAATCGAGCGCATGTGAAGCCGCTTCCGGGCAGACGGTTATATATCTGTAACCGCATATAAAATCGCTCAATTTTTTTATCATTTTATCTCCTTTCCGGGAACATCTGTTTTTTTGTTTTCGGAAACAAGATAAACAGAGTCAATATTTCCGCGTACATATAAAACGTTTTCTCTGAAGTCAGACAAATCAAGATGATCTCCGTTCACCGTGTATGTATCCTTTCCGACAGAAAGGACACACTCGCCCATATCATATTTAAGTATGCCGTCACAGCCGTTTACCTCCACTTCATGCTTTCCGCGTATCACAATAACCGGAACCTCAAGTATCATATCCGCCGGAACTTCACAGAGATCGGCTATTTTTTCGTAAAACGGTTTCTTACGGACGTATTTTTTTTGCAATCTTTCCACCTCCGCGGCATATTGTTTATATATATAATGATATGCCGTTTTTTTCAGTTAATGCGCCGCATATGTATGGAGAAATATATGATAAAGCGAAAAATATTATCTTCCGTTACCGCAATGTTCGCGGTAATGCTTCTTATGCTGTTCCTTATTTTTGAGGAAAAATCTTCATTGGCGGTTACATCGTCTCTCTCGCTCTGCGCACTCCGCGTGATACCGGCTTTGTTCCCATACATGGTTATATCTTCCGTAATCGTTTCTCTTGATCTTCTCGAACCTATCTGCCGCTATATACCGACAGAGCGCATATTTGCGCTTCCCCGCGGCGCGGCTTCCGTTATTCTGACGGGACTGTTGTGCGGTTTCCCGGTAGGAGCCGCGGGAGCTTGCCGGCTTTATGAATCCGGCAAACTGACAAAAAACGAAGCCGAACGGCTTATTGTTTTTTCTTCCGGCGCCAGCCCCGCGTTTCTCTGCGGAACAGTGGCTTTTCTTTGGGATTCAAAAAAATACGGTATTTTTCTTTTGATATCTCAGACTGTGCTCTCCGTTATCTGCGGGATGATCTTATCTAAAATCGGAAACAAAGATATAAACATCGGACATGATAAAGAAAATATTAAAAAGGAAATAAGCTTTCCCGCGGCGTTATGCAAGGCCGTTTCGGACGCTGCGAACGCGTCACTTTCGCTTACGGCATACGTTACGTTTTTCAGAGTTATTTCGGTAATAGTAAGCTCTGTTTTACCGCATATTTATCTTCCGATCTCGGCAATCGCCGAGTTTTCCTTCGGGTGTGTTTCGGGAGCCTCAATCGGCGGATATACGGGGGCATTCATCTGCGGTTTTGCGATAGGTTTCAGCGGACTGTCGGTTTTCATGCAAATATATAATATTGCGTCAAAAAGCTTTCTTAACATAAAATATTATCTTCCCGTAAAGACATTGTGCGGAATCATACTGGGCTTTCTTTCATGCTCTTTTTTCAAAGTATTTCCCATGAATCCCTCATGCAAAACATCAACCGCTTTCAGTGCCGTACCGCTTGGAAATATCATAATTTTGTATGCCGTTCTGTTCTTCATCTGCGCGCTCACTCAAATGCAAAGAAAAAAGCCACACTCATGAGGTTGCGCATTCGCGCAACCTCCAAGGTGCGGCATAGTTGTTTGGAGATTATTGTCTGCTGTTCGGAAGGCGTATTTTCCCTTCAGAGCTATTGACAGCGGTGTTATCAGGTGTTATAATTTCGATAGAGGGATGGGCGTCGGGGACACTTTCAAAAGCGCGAGGTTTCTCGACTGTGTCGGACGTTTCTGAGCGGGTAATGTCGTGTTTATCGGCAACTCATTTGAGAGCCTGCCCCTCTTTTTTATTTGACATACATACGCTTAATTCCTCGCTCTTTTGGACTCGCTTGTATACCGCAGTTCCCGTTATATGATGATCTATTATATATGAGTAATTCTCGAAAACTATACATGCCAATGTTTACGCCTTGTGTGTTGCAAAACACAATCGACTCAGCTTTAAGATATGTATTTACATACATTCGGTGCAAAACTTGTAAAATAAGCAAAAAAGAGGGTAAGAACCCTCTTTTTTGCTTATGGAGACAACTGGAATCGAACCAGTGACCCCTTGCATGTCAAGCAAGTACTCTAACCAGCTGAGCTATGCCTCCATACCTCGGTTAATAAAAATCAACCGAGGTCATTATATCACATTACAACAGAAAATGCAATATCTAAAAAGTATTTTTTTGAATCTTCTGTTTTTTATTTCATCTTCGATTTTTCGTAGAAAATCTCAACAGACATTATTTCAGGACCTCCAACCTTTGTAACGCCGGATTCATCGCAAACTCTTTTGAAAAACTCAAGATACTCCTGCCTGTCCTTTTTATTCAACTGAAACATGAGAGTGAACACAACGCTCATTTTCTGTTCCTCAACCCTATGCGTAAGGTCGGCGTCTCCCTGTACTGCCTCAAGACCGCGATCCAGTATTTCTATATACTCCATCAGCGAATCCTTCGACGTCCAGCTTTGCGTTGACGCGCCGGTGTACATATCAAGTACGGCTCCCTCTTTAGCTTTGGCTTCTTCAAATTTTGATGTGAGAAGGTCAATATATTCTCTCATCATAGGAGCCGCCGCTCCGTAATAGCAATTCAGAAAATCGTCTATGAGCTCGTCTGTATCCAGTTCGGGATTCCACATGAGTTTAGCCGTAACATACGATCTAAGCGCCCACATATCTCCTCCAACCTCGTCATTTCCCTGCATAAATACCATGCTGACGTTATTGTCTGCGTAATACTGAAGGTGGTTCTTTATAGTGTAAAAATTCGGAAACGGCATCATGAAATTATTGAAATTTATTATATAATCCCACAGATATATTTTCGTGAGCTTTCCGTACTCCGTAAAAACACTCTCAAATTTTTCCGCATCTTCGTTTTCATCTGCATCGAAATTTATGCCGCAGTAGTACTCTACAGGACAAAACACAACAAAAACGTTATCTCTGAACTCAATATTTTTCGGCATATCAAGGCTATACGTATACGCGAGAGTCGATATTGTTTTGTCCGGATATGCCTCGGCTATCTTATTTACCATATAATAAATCGGTCCGCCCATAGTACCCGTCTGTTCGGCTATCTCCTTACATTTTTCACATTGACAGAAAAATACGTTGTCGTTTTGGCTTACCGACCACCAATCACACTCAGGCTTTTTCTCCATCCTCTCTCCGAGATTCTTAATAAGCTCGGCTATCATCTCATCGTTTGAACAGCAAAGCTGCGTCATGTTAGTC
>CAKSJC010000027.1 GCA_934462885.1 uncultured Eubacteriales bacterium
CACGAGAGGTTAGATTGAGATCTAACCTCTCGTCATTTCCGGTATCCGAGAAGCAGTTTAAGATAATCGCGGAGCAGGCGGTTGTCTCATACCTTGTGCTGAACGGTATCTGAGAAGCAGTTAAGATAAGCAAGGAGCAGACGGTTGTCTTATACCTTATGCTGAACAATATCCGAGAAGCAGTTTAAGATAATCGCGGAGCAGACGGTTGTCTTACGTCTTATGCTGAATAATATCTGCGACATTCCTCCATAGCTCAGTTGGCAGAGCACGCGGCTGTTAACCGCGGTGTCGTTGGTTCGAGCCCAACTGGGGGAGTATGTGAAAGCCTTTACTCATTTGAGTAAAGGCTTTTTTCTAATCTAAAACCATCTCACGTAAGAAAAAATGCGCCTGAGCGGATAGCAAAACCGTGCGTCTTCCTGTTTTCGAGAAGAAAAAACCTCTGACCTTCATGCGCAGTGGGCTTTTTGCTTTCAAGGCGCGGAGAACTATTGAAGAACGAGAGAAGTATGACGTTTAGTTATTTTCTATTGACTTTTTGCATCGAGTGAAGTATTATATACTTATACCCCCAAATGTATAGAGGAGCGAAAGTATGAAGCAATGTATTGATTCAGCTAACTTGCATAGAAGATTAGCAAAAATTATTGGTCAGATACAAGCAATCGACAGAATGATTGACGAAGATATTCCGTGCGAAGACATTTTGTCGCAAATCAGTGCGGCAAAGTCTGCTCTTAACAAAGCGGGACAAGTCGTTTTGGAAGGTCATATCAAGCATTGCGTAAAGGACGGAATAGAGCATGGTGATGCGGATCAAACCATTGAAAAATTTACAAAAGCGGTTGAACGATTTGCAAATATGCAATAAATGAATTTAACACTACTGTAAAAAACGGCAATCATCAATGCCGTTTTATTTTTTTGGAGAAAACATAAAAAATCATATGCATTCCCTTGACAAGGAATACATATAGGGATATAATATACATATACCCCTATATGTATATTATATATTTCGGGAGGAACTTATGAAAAAAGGAATTGACAAAATTACCGAGAAAATTGAATGGTTCATGGACCTTGGCGGAATAAAAAAGGAAATTATTCTTCTATGTATTTCCGGCATTGCAGTTATTTTGAGCATTCTGAATCAAAAAATAGGTTTTTGGAATTTGCCGTTCGATATTGCATGGGTGTCGGTAATATTATGCGGCATCCCTATCATCATGGAAGCGCTCATCGGCCTTGTTACTGCGTTTGATATAAAGGCGGATGTACTCGTTTCTATGGCAATCATTGCTTCTCTTTGCATCGGTGAAGATTTTGCTGCGGGCGAGGTGGCATTTATTATGCAGCTCGGCGCTTTACTCGAAGACTTAACCGTTGCGAAAGCGCGTGCGGGAATAGAAAAACTCGTTCACCTGACTCCGCAAACTGCAAGAATTATAGTGGATGGAACGGAAACGATTATACCTGCGGAACAAGTTAAAGTCGGTGATATAATTCGTGTATTGCCGGGAGAAACAATTCCGGTCGATGGAGTTATTATATCGGGACAAACATCTGTAAATCAAGCGGTAATGACCGGAGAATCGCTTCCGATTGATAAAAGCGTAGGTGATGAAGTTTCTTCGGGAACCGTAAATCAGTTCGGCGGATTCGAAATGAAAGCGCTGAAAGTCGGAGCAGACAGTTCAATTCAGCGAATGATTAGCCTTGTCCGTTCTGCCGATGCCGATAAGGCTAAAATAGTCGGACTTGCAGATAAATGGGCAACATGGATTGTAGTCATAGCTCTTACGGCGGCAGGACTAACTTGGGCTGTTTCCGGTGAAATTATTCGTGCTGTTACGATTCTTGTCGTATTTTGTCCATGCGCACTGGTGCTTGCTACTCCTACTGCGATTATGGCGGCAATAGGAAACGCCACTAAACACGGTTTTCTCGTTCGCGAAGGAGATGCGCTTGAGCGTTTGGCAAAAGTATCTAAAATAACGTTTGATAAAACAGGTACGCTCACATACGGAACCCCGGAAGTAGTAACTGTAAAAAGCCTTGCTTCTGATTTGGATGATAACGATGTTTATCGTTTGGTTGCATCGGTCGAACAACTCTCTGAACATCCGTTGGGGAAAGCAATCGTTTCATGTGCCGGAAAGCAAAATGTTGAGATAGAAAAAGCGGAAAATTTTTGCATGATTCCGGGCGAGGGCGTTACAGCAATCATTGAAGGCAAAGTTGTCGCTGCGGGCAACGAAAAGCTTCTGAAAAAAGACGGTATCGGTATCGAAAAAAACATTTTCGATCAAATACAAAAATATCTTTCAGAAGGCTGTTCCGTGATCTATATAAGTATAGATAAGGCTCTCGCAGGCTATGTTGTGCTTTCCGATACAATAAGAAAAGAAAGCGCAAATATGATTGAGCAAATTAAAAAAACAGGAGTTACTCCCGTTTTACTCACCGGAGATAATGAAAATGCCGCTCAAACGATAGGTGAGAAATTGAATATTACGGAAATCCACGCGCATTGTCTGCCTGAAGATAAACTTTCGTATATCGAAAAATATCAATCAAATAAAGAGCCTGTCTGTATGATTGGAGATGGCATAAACGACGCTCCCGCACTAAAAAAAGCCGATGTAGGAATTGCTATGGGCGGCGTTGGAAGCGATATAGCCGTGGATGCTGCGGACATTGCTCTTGTAGACGATGAAGTTAAGGAACTGCCGCATTTGATTGCGTTGTCGAAACATATGATGACAATCATAAAATTGAATATAACTTTTTCGATGGGGCTGAATTTTCTTTCGATTGCGCTTGCAATAACGGGAATACTCAATCCTGTGATCGGCGCGCTCGTACACAATGCGGGTTCGGTTTTAGTTATAATCAATTCCGCGTTGCTGTTAAAGTGGAAAAAATAAGAATAAGCCGTTAAATTATTGATGTATATCATCAAAGATCGTTAGTATAAATACTTATCGTCCGACATGTTCCAGAAAATCGCACGAAAAACGAGACTGTGCCGTACACAAAAAGAAGCGCCTCGTGAACATGAGGTGTTTTTTTGTCCCGAATTGAATATCCGTAGGCAAAGTGATGATTCAGTAAGATTGCTTTCAAGAAAAATGCGCCGTTGAAAAACAAGTTAAATCGTGATACAATAAATTACTGAGTGGGGATACTATACAGTCTATAAGCAAAAAAAACCGCCCCACTCCGGAGGTTGACGCTCACGCGCAACCTCCGAGGCGAAGCTTTACTATAAAGTGGGGATAATATACAGCCTTTGACTAAAGAAAACCGCCCCACTTCGGAGTGCAGCTGTACCATCAAGGTTAAATACGATTTGAAAGGACGGATTCATTTGCTTTTGGTTCCACTGACAGTCCTGTCGGCGGTTGATTTTATTAACGGTGATTTTTTTCGCGATATATACGATGAGTATAAGGATAAGGTTTATAAAGGCGCTTTCAAAATGCTTCGGAACCATCACGATGCAGAAGAAGTTGTGCAGGACGTATTCTTAAAAATATATAAAACCATTGAAACTTTTCGTAATTTGCCGCGTGAGGAATTTGCTCCGCTGATCGTTATATATATGAGGAACACTGCGCTTGATTATCTCCGAAAGAAAAAGCGCGAAGTGCCGATAGCGGATATTACCTATGATAATGACGGAGCAGAGAAAGAGCATGATATCAAAGATTATTCTCCGGAGCCGGATGAAATCGTTATAGATAGAGAGCGAGCCGCGCAGATTGGTATTTATATTGATTCTCTGCCGGAAAAACAGCGTCAGGTTATGATCTTGCGGTATAAATACGGTATGTCAGAGAAGGATATTGCAAAAGCTATGTCTATGACGGAAACCGCGGTAAGCTCATGCGTCAATCGTGCAAAGAATAAGCTTCGGGAAAGAATGTCGGAAGAGAAATATGAGTAAGCAAAACAAAAATAAATATGATAATTTAGATCTCTTACTGTATGCAGGAGCGTCTTATGCCGGAGAGAAAGAAGCGGAGTTGTTTAACGATATAGATACAGATGTTACGCTGTCGGAAAAAGCGGATAAGCGTATTTATCGGAAACTGAAGAGACAGATTTCGTATTACGAAAAGCACGGGAATTATTCGCCTGTTCTCGAAAACCTGAAAAGGGTCGCAGTTGTTGTTTTGGTAATACTGTCCGTCAGCTTTGTCGGCGCGCTTAGTATTGAAGCGATCCGTGTTGATATTTACAACGCCGTCATTGAATGGTTTGATAAGAGCTATCGCGTCAGTTTTGACGAAGAATCCGATATACCGACAGATCGGATTCTTGAGTATAAAGAACCGAAACTGCCGGATGATTATATTCGATGCGAAATCAAAAAAAGTGAGATTAATTACGTTATTGAATACGAAAGCGACAGCGTATTGGTAACATACAGTCAAAATCTTCTTGATAACTATAGTTCGTATAGATCAAATGAAAATACGCTTGTTGAAGATATTCAAGTGAACGGCAATGACGGAGTGAAGGCGGTATATACCGCCGTCGGAACAACCACTACATCCATCATCTGGCATGATAATGCATATGTCTACTCCTTATCAAGCTCTCTGCCATACGAAGAACTTTTGAAAATCGCAGAAACAATCAAATAACCGTGATGACCATGCCGATATAAAAAAGCATGGTCATTTTTTATTTTATCCGCCTGATGCGTGACATGCCCCGCATTTAAAAATTTGAAAGAATTTCGAAATAAGCGTGAGATTTCTCGAAATCCGTCGTTAATGTAAGTAAAGACAAAAAACGGAAGGTATTAAACAGCATGAATAAAAAAATTATCACACTTTTCTTTACGGGGCTTTTATTGATCCTGGTTATTTTATTGGGATTCTGCTTGTTCGGATGCGCGAAAGATAACGGCTTTAACGAAATCGAAAATACAGAAGATCAAGCCCAAACGTTAGATTCTGTAAATCTTGACGGAATTTCTGTTTACAGTTCCTTAAACAGCGTATTGTATAAAGGTCAAGATGAACCGTATGAATTGCAATCAAATGAACTTCTTGTTTTTATTAACGGTTCTTTAGCTCCCGCGGGAAGTGCATTTATGATTAATGATCAGATTTATGTTTCTTTCGTTACCGTAATTAACATGTTAAACGTTGATGCGGATGAGGAATCAGACAAATACGATCAGATAACCGTTGCGGTCGAACAATCTGATCGTGATAAATCTGAAAAATATACAGTTAACGATACCGTATTTTTACCATTAGATATTGTCTCTGACTTATTATCTTGCAGCGTATATTATAGTGATAATGCAAAGTCCGGCGAAAACTGTATGATAAAGAGCTATCCGCATATCGTAATAGAACGTTATCCAAAAAATTCAGCGAGAAAGACAGAGGAAGAGGCGACAGCTCACTTAAGAAAACAGCTTGTTGCGGCGTATGAAGAAAAATACGGCTCATTCATACCTCTATACGAGCAGACAAACGGAGAGTACGACGAACAGAATAATTTAAGATACCTCATATCTAACCTCAGCGTAAAAACTGAAAACAGCCGTTTTTATATAATCGAATGTGTATTTGAGTTTTATGTTGATAAGTTTACAGATGATATTTTTATACATTATGAAGGCTTTGATGAATCTTTTTCAATTTTTGATCCGTACAAGAGCGGAGCGCTGTCCTTTGCAGGATGATGAATCAATTTATTATGGCTGAGCGGCGGATTTAATGAAACAGCATATGTAAGAATAATATATTATAAATCCCGATGAGAATTTGCTCTTTTTGTGAGAAGAGCTGTTAGAAAGTGAGAGATGATTTTGAACAAAAAAATATGTTTATACTATGGCAATGTGTGCCTTGGCGTGTTTTTTACTTAACTCATGCAAGAATATTGAATTAAAAGAAAATGAATATAATAATTCGGAATCAATACTCAGTGAAGCCGAATCCGAAGATAATTCGGTCGGCGGGGGTGAAATCTTAAATCGAGTTGTAGGACTTGTAAATGACGGAGAGAACGGCAGCAAGGTATTACTGTATGACACCGACACATGGGAATATGAAATAGTTGCCGCACTCCCGGATGTTACTCCCGACAATTATGCGGCGCTTTCGTCAAACAATAAAAAACTGGCATACACAACATGGAATAGCGATTATACAAAAAGATATGTGAAAGTCTATGACAGAGATAAACAAGAAACTGCGGATTATCTAAAAGATATCCCGTCGCGTACAGAAATAATAAAAATTTCATGGATCCCTGACAGCGATCTGCTGTTGTATGTAAAGAATGATACAAATTATAACAATTTGCAGACAATTGAAATACTGGATACGGTAACGGGTCGGATAAAAGTTGTGGATGTCGGGGAAGTATGGCAGATACGGACATTATGTGACGCGGATTCTACGGCGTCGCCGTTTTATCTGCCCGGAAGCAATACATATTTATATGTGAAGTATAAAGATTACAGTGACGATACAGACAATGAGATATGGAATTATTACCTTGACAGTAAGGATTTAGCCGATATCTACGAAAAATACGGCGGCGTAAGAGAATTTGATTTTTCAACGATAGGAAACAGAATGTACGTCGAATTTTCGACTCCTCGGTGTTCGCCGAATGGGAAGTATATCGTATACAGTGCGAAACTTGAGAGAACAAGTTCTCCCGGATTACACACGCCGTTTTGGGTGGCGTCGGCAATATGGTTATACAATATAGAAAGCGGAGAAACGCATATTATATATAAACAGGAGGATGAAGGCGCAATCGGCAGAGTGGACTGGATAAATGACAGTGAGCTGTGTTTTGTTACATGCTATGATTATCAGGGAAGCAGAGATAATATTAATTATTATAGTATAGAGAGCGGAAAATCAGAAGTGCTGTTTCATTATTCCGATGAAAACTATAATAATGCAGCTATGCTGCCGATAGGAAATCAAAAAATTACATTCACATCTTCCGCTAACGGAAGTTTATACTCCGATTCTTTAACTTATGTTTTAGATATCCGAACAAAAGAGAGCAGCGTCTTGAATGTGAGTTATAATGATAAAAGTATATTATTGGAAAACTTTATTTATTATATTGAAAGCGATAAGTAAATCGGGCGTGTTCTAAAATATTATCGCGCAAACCTTTCCGAAAGTCATTGCTCAAACAGCGGCATTGTGTTATAATCAGTTTTACAACCGTGCATATGTGCATATATGAACACGTGTAAAATATGAGGAGATTGAACCCATGAGCGGCCAAAAGAAGAGAAAATTGATCACAATAAGCTCCGTGCTGCTTGTTGTCGTTTTTGCGTATGCTTTCCGGCTCATCGGCAAGGGAAGCTTTTATCCGACGCTCTTTTCTTACCTCCGCAGCTTTCTCTATATCGGTTTATATGCAGCATGGGGACTTTCCATCCGCTTTCGAATCGTGCAAAAGCAGGTCGGAGGGTATCTGATCGGTGTATCAGTTCTGCTGATTTTGTGGTTCTCTTTTCGAACGACGAAATATTTTATCTTTTGGCAGCCGGACGCGAATCAAACGGATCATTACGGCAGAAATTCCCTGATGCAGGCTGTGTCGGAGGCAACGCTTATCTGTCCGGTGAAAAACACGGAGACGGGCGGTTATTACCCCGGAAGAGTGATTACTTCCGAGATGGCGGAGGATCTGCGGCGCGTATTCCGCCTGCTTATTGAACACGGCGCGGACAAAAACAATATTTCGGCGTATTCAAAAAAATCGATTCGCGAACACTACGAAAACGAATCCGTATGGCAGATTTGCGGCGTTTTTTGGAATGAATAGCCGTAAGCTGTCCGTCAAAATCAAATACACAAACGCTGTACAGGCGTGTCCCGTCGGACATGAAAATGTGCAGCGTTTTTTGTTTTGATTCTCATTGATATGATGACAAAATCATGTGAGCGCAAAGTCGGCGGGAAAAGCAATGAAACCGTTTGAATTTTATGTTTATGACTGTACAAAGCCGATGACAGCGGTTCCGGAAGCGGTTGAACTCCTATGTGAAATCTGCCCCGAACAAAAAAATGCGATTTGACCGCGTAACATACCTTACCGAAATTCGTGGAGAGGGAATTGAAGTACATCACGCCGCTTTTCCAAAGGGTAAGGTACCGCACAAAGCAGTTTTGAGCATTTTTATAGCTTAAACTTTAATTTTTCTATTGAAAAACAAGCCTGTATGTGTTATAGTATGACTGAATGAATGATTTCGGTCATTTTTTGCGGAAAGAACAGATTTGGCTTTCCCCGATTTTGAAAGCGCAGAATTGCAAGGCGCTGCTCAGGAAAGAGCGACGTTTTTGCCGCCTGCAAAAGTTGTTTACATAATAAGCGGAAGCTGCCGCGAGGCGGCTTTTCAAAAACATCTCGGTTAGCATACACTAACCCGCGCGAATGCAGAAGCGTTAAAGATGAGTGTCAAAGAACTGAAACAATACAAAAGCGACGTTATGCAAGAAGCGGTCGGAGTGTTTTTGATGTTTGCAGAGAATTTTGTCCTTAGCTAATAAAGCTCGGTGCGCGGCGCTGTACATACGCAGGCTTGTAAATAGCGTTTTGGCAGGCAAACTAAAAAGATAAACCGAGAGGTGAACTGACATGGCTGAAGTGAAGACAAATAGCGTTGTTGTCGCGGATAATAAAAGAATCAGTGCATTCGCTTCTTTGCTTCGGGCAGCGTACAAGGCTGTCGGTGCAAAAAAGGCGTTCGGTCTGCCGGAGAATGAAATTAAAAAAGTTATCGAAAAACAGAACCGCAATCGCGGCGTTTTCACTCCGACCGACCGCAAGGCACATTATGAAACCGTTACGGCAAACGGCTTTCCGTGCCTGATTGTAAGAGAAAATTCGAAGCCTTCCGAACGTGCGATCCTCTATTTTTTCGGCGGCGGTATGGTTATCGGACCCGACAAAGGCGACTTGCCCGTTATGCGCAAGCTGATGCGTGAAACCGACTGTGATGTGTGGTTTCCGTTCTATCCGCTCTGCATCGAGCATTGCATAACCGAAACCTACGACATGGTTTATGAGTGTTACCGCAGAATGATCGGAATTTACGGCGGCGGAAACGTCAGCACCTGCGGATTTTCCTCATGGGGAGCGCTTGCGCTCGGCGTCGCGGCGCACAATAATGCGCAGAAAGAACCGTTGCCGCAACCGCGCCATATTGTTGCCGTCTCTCCGGGCGAGGTTCCGTGGAACGACGCCGAGAAGGCGCGGATGCAGGCGCTGAATGAACTGGATGTCGCGATCGACTATGCCTTTATGGTCACGGTTGAAAAGTTTATGCGCCACGGACGGGAAAATGTGCCGGACTACATGATCTCGGGCTCGTGCGGCGATTTTTCCGGTGTGGGCGATATTCACTTTTTCTATTCGGCGGACGAAGTCCTTTACGGCGCTCTGCCGGACTTTGAAGAAGCCTGCATACGCGCGGATGTTCCGTATACAGCTTTCGCACGTCCGAAGATGGTTCACTGTTACTGTATGCTGCCGTGCTTCAAAGAGGCGCGTGAGGATTTTTGCAAAATAACGGAAATTTTGAAGAAATGAAATCGGAGCCGATGCTATGAAATATTTCGAATTCGGAAGAGAAAACCCCGAACTTATAGTCATGCTTCACGGCGGCGGCACAAGCTACCGCGGTGCGCTGTCGGCGGCAAAGGAAATGGCGAAGGTTTACCATGTTGTGCTTACGGCATACGACGGATTCAACCCCGACGAGCCGGAAACGGAGTTCAAATCGCCTATGGACGAAACTAAACGGCTGGGCGACTACATTGTTGAGCACTACGGCGGAAAAATCGACATTCTTTACGGCATTTCCTACGGTTGTCGGGTTCTTATGGAGGTTCTCGCCGACGAGCGGCTGACGATCACGACGACGATTGCCGACGGCATGGGGCTGCGCGATTACCCGAACATCAAGAGCAAATTCGGCAAGGAACTCTACTGCTTTTTCTTCACCGGACTCTTTTTCGCGGTCATGGGACGCCCCGGACCGAAAAGGAAGAAGTTTCTCGCGAAAATCACGGGGCGGACGCTTGAAGAAGCCGAGAGGATCCTTTACGGCAAGGCGACATGGAGGAGTTGGAAGAACCAGGACTACTATCTGATCGGAAAGAAAACGGACTATTCGCTGTTTGAAAAAACGGATATGCACCTTTGGTACGGGATAAAGGGAAGTGTGGATAAAAAACTGTCGGAGGGTCTTGACGACTTGAGGCGGAACGGATATCCGTTTGATGTTAAGATATTCACGAATCTCGGACACGGCGGGCTTGCCGGAGAGCATCCGAAAGAGTTTTCGGCGGAAGTTCAGGCGGCGCATCAGGGATAGAGGCGGACACCGCTTATTTTGTATATTCCGCTTTTGTGAGCTATATTTTGTGCGGTGTTTGCGCTCTTGTGCTTTAAGTGATACAGGAAAATTGTTTTTTCGGAATAAATAAAAGCTTTTACGAAAGGGAGATTTGAGTATGAAAATTTTAGTATTCGGAGCAGGCGTACTCGGCTGTAATCTTGCAAGAAATATGCTTCGCGCGGGCAAGGAGGTAACGCTGCTCGCACGAGGTAAGTGGGCGGAAGAAATACGAAAGAACGGACTGCGGATCAAGGACAAATTTTCGCCTCGTGTTTCGTCAAACATTATTCCGGTGTTGACAGAGCTTGCTCCTGACGACGCATACGACGTGATTTTTGTTGTCATGCGCTATACGCAGATCGACTCGATCACGGAGGTACTGCGTGAAAACATAACAAAAAATATCATCTTTGTCGGAAACAATGTGCGTGCAACGGCGTGTGCCGTCTCGCTCCCGCAGAAAAATGTGATGTTTGCCTTTACGAGTGCCGCAGGACACAGAGAAAGCGCATGTGTGGCGTCGATTGATCTTAAAAAGATCACAATCGATCAGGTGTCGGACGCGCCGTCAAACGAGAGGCTGATAGGAAAGATATTTGACGGCTCCAAATACAAAGTGACCTATGAGCCTAATATGGAAGATTACCTCCTTTGTCATGCCGCTTTCGTGATACCGGTTGCATTTGCCTGCTACAAAACGGACGGCGACCTGAAAAAGCTCAAAAGAAACACGGCGTACCTTAACAGGATGATCGACGCCAACATTGAGGGATACCGCGCTATAAAGAATGCCGGACACGCGATTTTGCCGAAAGCGGACGCGGATTTTGAGAGCGCCGCGTACCGAAAGACCTGCCTGCGTTTCTTCAAGCTCATGTGTGCTACCGGACTCGGAAAGATCTGCGCTTCCGATCATGCTATGAACGCGGTCGATGAGATGAGCGCACTCAATCGGGATTTGAAGAGCTTCTTTGATGAAAACGGTGCCGAATATCCGGTATGGCGGGAGCTTGAATCGGAGTGCGGGAGGTACTTGAAATGAAAGAACTGATTCTGAAGACAATTGTTGAGGGCTTAGGACTCGGAGTTCTGCTCGTTTTGGTCTGCGCTGTCGGAATTCGCAAGGGCGCTGTCGGTATGGTGCATCTTTACAGCCGTGAGGTGCAGGATCGCTGCGTAAAGCTGGGACTTACGACATATGAGAAGATAAGGCGAAACGCCATGCTTTTCAAGGCGGTCTGTATCCCCGGATATATCGCATATGTGCTGATCTGCGTGTATGCGGTGAACGGCGCGAACGGATTTTTCGCGGGATTTTGGCAATTGCTTGTTATCCTGTCCGTGATGAACCTGATCGACCGTTTCATTGTCGACGGATTTTGGGTCGGGCGCACGAAAGCGTGGACGATTCCGGGCACGGAAGACATGACGCCCTACATCACAGCGAAAGATAAATGCAAAAAGTGGATTTTCGGCACACTCGGAATGGCGGTCATATCTTCGGCGCTGTCGGGAATCATGATGATATTTGTACACTGATTTGACAAGAGCATGGAGTATGTACGAGCCTTATGGAAAGACGCTAAGCTGAAAAAGAGAGTAATTTCGATAATAGTTATCGTTAACTAAAAAACGCCTGTCCGTAAAAAACAGGCGTTTTTTATCATAAAATGCGCAGTTTCTATTGACAAATCGGAAATGCAGGTTTATAATAACACCGTTATGAAACACTGTTTTGAATATGAAAGAGGTGAGCGTATGGCAAAGCAGATCGAAGGCGTGGCAGAGCGTATCATTACCGCCGCGAAGCGGGAGTTTCTCGATAAAGGCTATGTTGACGCATCACTGCGAACCATTGCAGCCGAAGCAGATACGAGCACTAATTCCATCTATGTCCGTTTCGGCGACAAGGAAGGCTTGTTTTCCGCTATCGTTGAGCCTGTGCTCAGCGAGATGACCGAACGGTTTATCCGCATTCAGGAAAGGTTTCACCGGATGTCGCCTGGAGAGCAGGCAGAGCAAATGCCGAAATACGCCGACGGAGGTACGTCTGAGCTGATCGATTATATGTATGAACGCCTTGACGAGTTCCGACTGCTTCTTGATTCATCCTACGGCACGAGGTTTCATAATTTTGTTGACGAACTTGTGCGTATTGAAGTTGAATACACATACAAGTATATGGAGGCTGTCGGCTACCCCGATAAATTCGGTGATGCGGTGACGCAGAAGCTACTGCACATCGTGACGACATCGCGGTTTGAAAGTATATTCGAGATCATCCGCCACGGTATGAGCCGCGAGGAAGCGTCGGAATATATTGAGCTTCTCAGCCGCTATCACCGCACAGGATTTCTTGAAATTTTCGGCAATGCCGCGCATTAAAGTACAAACAGGCTGTCTCAAATGACGGCCTTTCAATAAACAAAACGGTTAGTTGAAGCTAACCTGCGGGAGGTAATGATTTATGAAAGAACAAAGCCCGGTAGGGCGGATCTGGGAGCTTGGTAAAAAAGAACACGGCAAGCTCATCACGGCGGTTGTTCTTGCCGTAATCGGCGTTGCCTGCGGCATGGTTCCGTATTTCGCCGCGGCAAAAATCATCATGTTGCTGCTTGCGGGGAGAGCACATTCACAGCGTATCTGCCGTGGCTTTTGGGCGCACTCGTCGGCTATCTTATCCGCACGGTACTTTACAACGGCGCACTGGGTATTTCCCACAAGGCAACATTCAACATTCTCAAGACTATCCGTCAGAAGCTTCTTGCGAAGCTGCCGCGACTTCCTCTCGGAACGGTGATGGACACATCAAGCGGCAAACTCAGGGAAACGATCGTCGATCAGGTTGACGGTATGGAAACAACGCTTGCTCACCTCTTCCCCGAGATGACGGCAAATATCGTCACACCGTTGCTGACGGTTGTTTATCTGTTCATTCTTGACTGGCGGCTCGCGCTCCTGTCGCTTGCGGTATTTCCGATTGCGTTCGTTTTTATGATGACGGTCATGGGCGGCTACTCCAAGGACTATGAGGACGCTGTCAAGGCGACGGGTGAAATGAGCGGCGCCATGATCGAGTACATAAACGGTATCGAGGTTATCAAAGCGTTCAATCAAGGCAAAACATCATATACAAAACTCACCGACAAGGTGCGCGCCAATGCGCAGTATTACTACGACCGGATGCGCCGCAGCCAGCTCGGCATGTCGATGGCCTATGCCTTCTTCCCGGCGCAGATGCTGACGGTGCTCCCGTT
>CAKSJC010000028.1 GCA_934462885.1 uncultured Eubacteriales bacterium
CATAATCATACTGTATCGTCGCGTTTTTCTCAAGAGCGCGGTTTACGGCTTCCACGTTGCCGAGAGACTGCGCTTTTGTTTCTCCTCTTACAAACGGAAGAGGCCAGTCGTATCCATAGTTCGGAACTCCCATGAATATCTTATCTCTAGGTATTTCACTCACCGCATAATCTATGACACGCCTTACTTCATTTATTGGAGATACAGCCATCGGAGGACCGTAGGTGTACCCCCATTCATATGTCATAAGAAGAGTTTTATCTGCTGCTTCTCCAAGCAGCGCATAGTTATGTCCGCCGTACAAAAGCCCCGGCTGATCCGAACGGTATTTCGGTGCAAGAGATACAAAAACGGGATATGCTCCGCCAAGCGCGTCTGACACGGAAGACACAAAATCAGCGTAAGCTTTCGCATATTCAGCCGGTATATATTCAAAATCAACATCAACCCCGCCGTATCCTTTTTCTTTGACAGTGCGAACTATGTTTGAAATAACCGTCGACGCAAACTCGCTGTCGCTTAGAACTTTTGTTGCAAGCTCGCTTGAGAAAGTTCCCCTCTCACTTAAAGAAGTCAGCACCAAAAGAGGGATCGTTCCGTATTCCTCTGCAATTTGTATAATCTCTTCGTCTCCTCCGCGCGGAGCTATGAGAGTTCCGTCGTCGTTTATCCCATATGAGAATACGGATAAATACGTCAGATACGGAAGCGTTCGCCGTAAAACCGTTCGATCAATACTCGGATAAGCGTACCCGTTTGTTGAGATTGCCCCGAGCGGAGGCGTTTCATATGAAATATTGAGTATCTGTCCGGGATATACCGACGGCTGCCCGTTAAGTACCGGATTGTTGCGGTACAGTGAATCAATACTTACTCCGAACGCGCGCGATATAGACGAGAGCGTATCGCCTCCGCGCACCGTATATGTTTCCGTCGGATAAAGTATTACAATATCCTCCCCGACAACCAGTCTGCTCGGATTCTCAAGCATATTGTCGGTTATTACCCGCGATTGAGGCACGCCGTACATTCTTGCAATTGAATATATGCTGTCTCCCCTCTCAACAGTATGTATCGTCATAAAAAACATTCCCTCCGCTTGCATACTTACGATACAAATACATGTATCTCTGACTACATATATATGAACACGAAGAGTAAAAGTTGACTTAATATCTTAGTTTTATCTATAAAAACAGCTTTTCGCGCGACTTTGGCAAAGTATCGCGGCGAAAAAATATAAAACATAACTTTTTATCATTCAACATTATGAGATATTATTACAACCGCTTAATTTATGCAGATTAATAACCTCTCCTATTTCAGAATGTCGAAATAAATTATCCGCCCTATGAAAACAAAAAGCGTGGGGAAATTTTTAAAAAATTCCACCGCGCTAAGTCAGTCTGCCCTTTATATTTTTTCAAGGTAATCGGAAATAATTTTAGGAATGTTGTAAAATTTATCCACCGCTACAAAATCTATATCGGATTCATATACAACCTCGTCGTTTCCGGCAGTTCCGTAGTCGTCTCCGAAGTATGTAATCTCTTCGTGAGTATATCCCTCTTCACGGCAAAACATATCCAGTGCGTAAAGTTTGTTATACGGTTTCGGCGTCATATCGAACGACGACGAGCCTCCTACAAATACAGAGTACTCCGGAAAAGCATTCGCGACATCCTGATATATCGCGCGTCTCTTTGCTCTATCAGGGTCAAACACAAGTTTGTCGGCGATCTGTGCTCTTGTTCCGAGAAGAGGGAATGTTATGCACCCCGATTTATGAAAATCAACACTGTCTCCGGCTATGTTTTCATATCCGAGAGTTTTTCTGAGATGCTCTATTCTCTCCGACACAAGCTCGCGGTTCACCGGAAGCTCTATATCATGCACAAAGTCGATTCCGCCTATCGAATCGTTGTATTTTGCATACTGCAATCCGTAATTTCCGATTATGTCGACGGGATATTCTCTAAGCTGAGTAAAAATCCTCTTTGCCCTGCCTGCGCCGACAATAACTATCTTGAATCCTTCTCTTTTCAATAAATCAAGAGAAGCAAGATTTTCGTCTGTAATCCAAGTGCGGTATTCGGTAAGTGTTCCGTCAAGATCGAATGCAAATACTTTTTTGACAGTGTTTTTCATGATAACCTCCGTTGCCGGCAACGCCGACACACAGCGTAAATTTTTCTGATTATTCAAAGCTCAGAGAACATCATGCTTTGAAACGTTCTCATGCCTTTTTATTTTTAATTATATAATTTACGTTCTTTTCATTGAGTTTATTTTTTCCGCATCAGGGGTGACATAAGCCGTCCAATTTGTCGAATAAACGACAAATCCGGGCTTTGATCCCTGCGGTTTTTTCACCTTGCCGACTGTTGTATAATCGACCGGCGTCATAACTCCGTTTTTGACCTTTGAGTTATACGCTGCGATCTCCGCGGCTTCGGTAAAGGCTCTTTCGGGCGGCTCTTCTCCTTTTTCTCTGCATTGCAGTATTACATGAGATCCGGGCTGATTCTTCACATGGAACCACCAGTCACCGCGATCTGCAAGCTTTGTCGTAAGCTGATCGTTTGCGGTGTTGTTTCTCCCGCAGAGCACAGTATAACCGTCCGTTGTAACGTATTTCGAAATGCTCGGTGCACTCTGCTTTTTTTCTGCGTAGTTTTTTATCTTCGAAGCATATCCGCTGTGATAAAGCTCCGCTCTTATCTCTGAGAGTTCTTTTTCTCCCTCCGCTCTTGTAAGAGCGTCGAGAACGGTATATATATACTCAAGTTCCCGCTTGGAATTTTCTATCTGTTCGGTCAGATGAACAAAAGCCGCTTTTGATTTGTTGTACTTCTTAAAATACGCCTGAGCGTTAGCCGAGGGGGAAAGTCTTTTATTAAGCAAAACTTTCACATTTTCGCAATCATCGCTGAAGTAGTTCGGAAATTCGCACTCCTCGTCTCCCTTTTTAATCGCGTATATGTTGGAAATGATTATATCTCCGTAAAGTTTATACTTATCGCCGTTCGCGCAGGCAGCGAGTTCCTCTTCCTGCAAAGATATCTTCTTTTTTATTCTTGTCTCTGCGTTTGTAAGTAACTTAAAAATATCGGACGCTCTTCTGCGTATGCGTTCTTCACGGCTTCTTTCGCCGAAATATTTATCGATGAGTTCTCCAAATGAAGCACATTCAACGGTATCCGCCTCCGTCCCGTACTGTTTTATGTCGCAGAACGCATAATCGATCGGCACTCCGTCGGAATTCTTTACAATAACAGGCTTTCCAGTACAGCGTTTTATTTTATTTATCATTTCAAAAAAGAGTGCGGTAAGCTCTTTGTCAGATTCTTTCAAAGTAGCGTCTACCCGTCCTGCGGCTCTGTATACGATTTCACGGGCTATAAGAGGTGATATGCCCGAAAAATTTGACATTATAAACTTTTCAGCTGATTTATCCGCCTCCGAATTTGCTGCAAGCATGCAGAAAAGTCTTTCGTTTACTTCATCCGACATCGGGTCAAGTTTATTCTGTTTAGGCGGTTCTTCATATTTCATTCCGCAAAGAACCTGACGTTTTTCACTCGTCGAAAAATCTACCGATTTCAATACGCCGATTATTTTATCCTCTGCGTTTGTTATAATTATGTTGGCAAACCGTCCGATAAGCTCGCAGATTATGTGTTTTTTTGTAGAAAAACCCATATCGTCGTGTGCGTCAAACGTTAGCCGCGCGGCACGTTCAAATCCAAGCTGGTCTGCTCCCAAAAATTTCGCGCCCTGAAAATGCTTTCTCAGCATCATGCAGAACATTGGAGGATTTGCGGGATTTTCCGGCTTTAGTGTGGTAATGTTCATATGCGATCCGTTCCCGCCGGCGGATATATCAAGCCTGTACTCGGATCCGCCTCGTCGAATTATCAAAACCGCTTCGTCGCGGGTCGGCTGATATATTTTGTCAACTCTTCCTCCCGTCAGCTTTTCATTTATTTCCGCTATGACAAAGCGAAGCATCCCGGCATCATAAGCCATTTATAATTTCCTCATTTTTTTCTTTTTCTTCCGTTTCTGCGGCATCCTCTGATCTGTAAAAAACATACGGAAGATATTTTTTATATAATATAAAACCTACGGACTCGGCTGTTTTTTGAGAAGCCGTATTTTTCTCGTCGCAGATGTACGTCACTCTTTTACCGTGGGAGATAAGATATCCTGCAAGGAGAGATAAACACGATGCGGCATAACCGCGTTTTCTGTATAAACCGTCGCATTCAACTGTAATTTCAAATGATTCGTCAGGTGAAATATCGTTTATTCCCGCATACGCGACAATTTTTCCGTCTTGTCTTACAACAGCCATACGGTCAAAATTGTCATCCGGATCAAGTTCAAACTCATCTAAAGATATATCACCCCAAGTTTCACCTTCAAGAGAATCTATGAGTTCACATTCGGGTAAAATTTTTGATTTGTCTTCTTTTTCGATACCGTATTCAAAATATATTTTATGAACACCCTCTCGAAAATCGAATTTCTTCATAAGCGGAGCTATGCATTTTTCCAGATACTCAACAGCGCTCTCCGAAAACATATCGCAAGCAAACCTTTTTTCAAATTCTTCTGCTGTATCCAAGCAGAAAGAATATACGGTTATTATCTTTTCACCCGTATTGAAATCGTACTCTATTTCGATAGGCAGCGCAATATGAGATTCACGGTCTGATATTGATCTTTCAAATTCGATCTCTTCCTGTATAACCATAAAGCACACCTTTTTCTCTTAAAAAATAAAAAACCATTGCATATTATTTTAACTTATATTGCCCCTAAAAGTCAATATTTTTTTATTAATTTACATAATGACATTACAGGATAAAGAGGAATAAAAAAGTTCGTGCGGAAGAAAGCGGAAGAAAAGTTATGTCTTGACTCATTTTTTTCGATATGTTATAATTTTATGGAAAACTTTTCTCTGTCGAGGTAATAATGAAAGTAATTTCAGACGAAATATACAGCGCTCCCGTTTTTATTTCAGAGTGTGCGGATTATGACGTCGGCTATCTTGAAAACATCATTCAAAGAGCTATTTCGGAAATTCAAATAAGCGAGGATGATATAAAAGGGAAAAAAATCCTATTAAAGCCTAATCTTGTTCTTGCTAAAAAACCGGATTTTGCCGCTACAACTCATCCTGCGTTCATTCGTGCCTGTGCTAATGTTCTTCTTCAAATGGGAGCCCTTTCTCTTGTTATCGCCGATTCTCCCGGCGGTCCGTTCAATGAAGGGAATCTTTCTTCTGTATACCGCATATGCGAGATCAACTCTCTTTCAGATATTAAAAAATTGAAGATAAACAATGATTTTTCATATGTTCCCGCAAAAACAAACGGAGAGCGGCTCAAGAAATTTCATATCATCAAAGCTTTTGACGACGCCGACGTTATAGTCGATCTCTGCAAACTTAAAACTCACAATCTGACCGGTATGAGCTGTGCCGTAAAAAACCTATTCGGCTTGATACCGGGAGTTGAAAAGTTCGAGATGCACTCAACATTCCCGAAAATCGAGGATTTTTCCGAAATGCTTGTCGATCTTGCACTATTCGTTTTAAAGAACAAAAAATTCATAGCGCTCTGCGACGGTATCCTGTCAATGGAGGGAAACGGACCAAGCCACGGCATTCCGCGAAAAGCCGGACTGGTGCTTGTCTCCGCTTCTCCTTTCGCCATGGACATTGCGGCACGCCGCATAATAGGCGTCGATCCTGTACTTCATGTTGACGCAGCCGCCAAGCGCGGACTTGTACCCGAAAGCGCGGATGACATTAATTTCGTAGGAGGGATCGCATGTCCCGCCCTCGATTTCAAGAAACCCGATAATTCTGCGGGAAAATTCTTAAAAAAACTTCCGGATATGTTCGGCGGTCATTTTGCAAGCTTTTTTGAATCAAGACCTGAGATAATGAAGAAAAAATGCGTTGGGTGCGGAGTGTGCGTTTTTTCCTGCCCAAGACACACGATAAAGCTAATCATAAAGCATAAAAAAAGAAAAGCTTCAATCTCGTATAATTCGTGTATACACTGTTACTGCTGTCAGGAGCTTTGTCCGAGCGGCGCTGTCGGAACGCACAGAAATTTTTTAATTAAGTTGATTCACTGAAACGGAGATAAATATGTTTGATACAATCTCAAAAAAAGCGTATGCAAAGATAAACCTTTTTCTTAAAGTTTCGGGCGCACGTACCGACGGATATCATGATATAGAAACTGTAATGCAGCAAATATCTCTTTATGATAATGTCATGGTTACATCTCTTCCGACACATGAAGGAGACCGACGAATTACCATTGAATGCTCTGAAAAATCTCTTCCGACCGACCGGACAAACATCGCTTATAGGTGCGCCGCCGCTTTTTTTGACCATTTCGGCATTAATGAATATAATATAAAAATATATATAGATAAAAAAATTCCAATAGCCGCCGGGCTTGCAGGGGGCTCAACTGACGGCGCCGCTGTTCTTGAACTTTTGAACACAGTCACTAAAACCAACGCTTCTCTCACCGAGCTATGCAATATAGGTAAAAAAGTCGGAGCCGATATCCCGTTTTGCCTGACAGGAAAGACCGCCTCGGCTTTTGGAATCGGTGAAATAATCAAACCTATAAAAATACCCTCTCTTCCGAATTATTCAATTCTTATCATTTTTCCGGGAGACGGAGTTTCAACAAAAGAGGCTTACTCTCTTCTTGACAACCACCCCTCGATGTCAGATTACGACATATCTTCTGTTATTTCCGAGCTTGAACGGGGTGAGATTCCGCACTCCGTGTGCAACTCTTTCGAAAGCGTGATACTTCCCATTCACAAAAACGCCCGCACTGCGAAAGAACTTCTTCTCTCTTGCGGTGCAAAGCTTGCGATGATGAGCGGAAGCGGACCTTCGGTATTCGGCTTGTTCGATTCGCCGGAAACTCTTCAGAATGCTTACGAGCTAACAAAAAAAAGAGGTTTCCTCGCTTTCATTTGTTCTCCGATATTCGATTGACCACACACAAAGCTTTTAATAATAAAACAATTGAGCTTTACGTTCTAAAACACACAGCTGCGTATATTTATCCACTTTGTTCATTTTATCGTCTGTGTGTTTTTTCCTTTTTATGTAATTATTGCTTAGTGAAACAACGTTTTTTGCATATATTTTTTACAAATCGTAGAAATGAATTTCTTATACTCTTTTTTTATCAAAAAACATTGCATTTATGATCAATTTATGGTATATTTTATTCTGTTAATGAAATATTTATTCGGAGGCTTGCAAAAATGAGTTATTTAATGAACGTTCTCAGTCAAGTTGAAACCAAATATTCCACTCAGCCGGAATTCCTCCAGGCTGTACGTGAGGTTTTCGAATCGCTTGAAAAAGTAATCACCGCAAACGAAAAATTATACGAACATGAAGCTATACTCGAACGTATAGTTGAACCCGACCGTCAGATTATGTTCCGAGTTCCATGGGTAGACGATCACGGACAAGTACGCATCAACACAGGATACAGAGTCCAATTCAACAACTCTATCGGTCCCTACAAGGGAGGTCTCCGTCTCCATCCGTCCGTAAACCTTTCTGTCATCAAGTTTCTCGGATTTGAGCAGGTATTTAAAAACTCTCTTACAGGTCTCCCGATCGGCGGTGCAAAGGGCGGCTCCGATTTTGACCCCAAAGGCAAGAGCGATCGTGAAGTAATGGCATTTTGCCAAAGCTTTATGACAGAGCTTTGTAAATATATCGGCGCCGACGCCGACGTTCCGGCAGGTGATATCGGTACGGGTGCGCGCGAGATCGGATATCTCTTCGGTCACTACAAACGTATAAAGGGTATTTATGAGGGCGTTCTTACAGGTAAGGGACTCACATACGGCGGATCTCTCGTTCGTACAGAGGCGACAGGATACGGTCTCCTATACCTCGTTGAGGAGCTGCTAAAGGATCACGGAAACAGTGTTGAGGGAAAGACTGTCTCTATCTCAGGCGCAGGTAACGTTGCAATTTACGCTGCCGAAAAAGCTTATAATCTCGGCGGAAAAGTAGTAACTCTCTCTGATTCGACCGGTTGGATCTACGATAAAAACGGCATAGATTTAAATCTAGTAAAAGAAATAAAAGAAGTCCGACGCGGCAGACTTTCCGACTACAAAGCAGCTAAACCTGAAGTCGAGTATCATGAAGGCCGCGGAGTATGGTCGGTCAAATCCGATATCGCTCTTCCCTGCGCTACTCAAAATGAACTTCTGCTTGACGACGCAAAAGAGCTTGTTAAAAACGGTGTTGTATGCGTTTGTGAAGGCGCAAATATGCCCACATCCATTGAAGCTACAAAGTATCTCCAGGAACACGGCGTTCTCTTTGTTCCCGGAAAGGCTTCAAATGCCGGAGGCGTTGCGACATCCGCTCTTGAAATGTCGCAGAACAGCGAACGTCTCTCATGGACGTTTGAAAAAATCGACACTAAATTAAGCGCCATCATGACAGGCATCTACCACAACATCGCCGATGCCGCAGCTGAATACGGACTTGCCGGCAACTATGTCGCAGGCGCTAACATAGCAGGCTTTAAGAAAGTGGCTGACGCTATGCTTGCGCAGGGTGTTTGCTAAAATTGATTTTCTAGCAGAGGTATTTCTTTGCAACGACTATCCGCGCAAAGCGGATACTTGTCATGTCGTAAGTTTTACCGAATACACAATACAAAAATCGTTCGGAATGAAGTAGTTCATTCCGAACGATTTTTTTGCGAGTAATTTTTATTTTATGTGACGAATATACTGTATCAGCTTAAATAAACCGGATAACAGAAAGGCACGGGCAAATAAATGAATGAAAGTGTAAAACTTCGATTCGGAAGAGCTGCGGAGAAAAAAAGCTCCGGACGCGAACTCAAAATTCCATCTATTTCATGCGGACTTTCATACAGCGAGGTACAGTTTTCCAAAAAGAAATACGGCACAAATCAAATGTCGCCCAAAAAAAGATCCGGATTTTTTAGGCAATACTTAAAAAATCTTAACGATCCAATAATCAAAATACTGATTTGCGCGCTGCTTATAAACATAGTGTTTACTTTCTCCAACATAAACTGGGCGGAGTCTGTGGGAATAGCGGCAACCGTTCTCATTTCTACTCTTGTCTCGACAGTTTCGGAACATTCATCAGGTTCTGCTTTTGAAAAGCTTTATAAAACTCTCGGGGATACATCTTGTAAGGTGCTTAGAAACGGAATAGAGACTATGTGCCCCGTTTCCGAGATCGTAAGATATGACATTGTTTACCTTTTTCCCGGAGACACCGTTCCGGCTGACGGAATAATCATAGACGGAAAAATATCGTGCGATGAATCGCCGCTCACCGGAGAAAGCAAAAATGTTTCAAAAATTCCCGATCCATCTGTATATCGCGCACTCTCCGAAAATAAATCCGCAGGAAAGATTAAGACCGGCGATGGCTGCGGTATCTTCAGAGGAAGTCACGTTTCTCAAGGCGAAGGCATAATGCTTGTGATAAGCGTCGGAGAAAATACCATGTACGGCTCAATCGCAACTGAACTTTCGGAAGATGAAGGAAGCAGTCCGCTGAAAAAGCGTTTGGCTGAACTTGCGAGAACTATCTCAAAGATCGGCTATGTTTCGGCGGCGATAGTAGCTGTCGTGCATCTTGCAGACGCTTTTTGGTTTGACGCAGGAATGAATCTCTCGGTAGCTCTCATGCGCGTGCGCGATCTTAAATTTTTAGCATCAGAGCTAATACACGCACTGACTATGGCTATTTCAATAGTGGTCGTAGCTGTTCCCGAAGGACTTCCGATGATGATAACGGTAGTTCTCTCATCTAATATGAAAAGGATGCTCCGTTCCGGCGTTCTGATACGACGTCTTGTCGGTATCGAAACTGCCGGAAACATAGATATTCTTTTCACAGACAAAACAGGAACTCTTACCACCGGAAATCTCTTTGTATCGGGATTTCATACAGCTGATTCATTGTTTGAATCATTTTCTTCCTGCTCACAACGTGTGAAGGAAAGCTTAAAAAAGAGCGCCCTTTCATGTTCATCCGTAAACAATGCTACCGAGCGGGCTATAAACTCTTTTGTCGGCATAAGGCGTATGCAAATTAAGAGTGATCCCGAAAATTCCATTCCGTTTGACTCGTCAAAAAAATATGCTGCGGGGCGTATCGGCGGCAAAACCTATATTCGCGGCGCAGCAGAGTATATACTTCCGAGGTGCAATTCTTATCTCTCATTTGACGGGAGCGTAAAACCTCTCACAGCGGATGTCAGGCAAGAAATAGAAAAAAAGATATCGGAATACGCATCCGGAGCATTCAGAGTACTTCTTCAAGCGGAAGGTAACGAAAATGATTTCGACAGTCTAAAGAACGGATTGCAGACGCGCTCTCTCACATTTATAGGCATGTTCTGTATAAATGACGAAATCAGAAAAGAGGCGTTTCCGGCAGTTGCCGAATGTAAGGAAGCCGGTATACAGGTTATAATGATAACGGGAGATAATTCGGAAACAGCGGCGGTAATAGCAGCAAAATGCGGCATTACAGCAAACTCCTGCAAAATGCCGAAAACGCCTTCCGAAGCGCTTAAATATTCCGATTCAAACTATGACCTTCTTATCAGCGGTGAGCTCATGCGCGAGCTTGGGGACGAAGATATAAAAAAACTTCTTCCAAAGGTATGCGTTATATCACGAGTAACTCCGGGCGATAAAAGCAGACTCGTTAGACTTGCCAAAGAATCCGGACACATTACCGCAATGACGGGAGACGGCGTAAACGACGCTCCCGCGCTCAAAGCCGCTGACGTTGGTTTTGCTATGGGAAGCGGTACCGACATTGCCCGCGAAGCCGGAGATATAGTTATCACTGATGACAATTTTGTTTCAATTACAAAAGCTGTCCTCTATGGGAGAACTATATTTGAAAGTATAAGAAAATTTATCACTTTCCAACTTACGATGAATATGGCGGCGGTAGGTGTTTCCGTTATAGGAACTGTATTTGGTATAGAAAGTCCCGTGACTGTCATACAGATGCTGTGGGTTAACATAATAATGGACACTTTAGGTTCTCTCGCTTTTGCAGGCGAACCGGCTCTTTCGGAATATATGAGGCGAAAACCCGTAAAACGCTCCGAACCTATTCTGACAAGTCAAATGATAATTCAAATCGCACTAAACGGAGGTTTTGCGGTTGCGCTTTCGCTGCTCTTTCTCCTTTCTCCCGGAATACGCCACTTTTTTACGGGAGATGAAGTCTATTTTCAAACATTATTCTTTGCGTTGTTTATTTTTATAGGGATAGTCATTGCAAACTGCACGAGGACTCCTCATATAAACCTTTTCTCAAACCTTAAAAAGAATAAACCGTTTCTTATCATAATGTCGGCTGTCGGATTTATACAAATTCTGATAATATACTTC
This sequence comes from uncultured Eubacteriales bacterium, assembly GCA_934462885.1. Classification (GTDB taxonomy): domain Bacteria; phylum Bacillota; class Clostridia; order Oscillospirales; family CAG-272; genus UMGS1696. The sequence continues at coordinate 11,491 of CAKSJC010000028.1, forward strand.
GGAGGAGAAACATTCAGGTGTGTTCCCGTGGAATTTCATGATCTGATTATATGTCTTCTCTTCTCCTTAAGTGTTGTTCCGTTCGATTCGATAAGAAAAGCATTTTCTGAACTGATAAAAATCCGTCGAAAAAGCAGACACTATATTGAAAAGAAAACATAAAGAAGTATGAGGGTTGCGTATATGCGCAAGCTCTTCAATCATAGCGAAAGCCTTTCGGAAGGAAGTTTTCCTGCCGAAAGGCTTTCAGCATATCAAAAGTATATTAAAATTACTTCGTAATCGTGATCTTGTTTATTACGCCTGCGAGGTCCGGATCTATGCCGCGAACAATAGTCATACAGCAAGCCAAAAGCTGGAATGCCATAACAGCCATATAAACAAATGTGAACTCGCTTCCGGTGTTCGGAAGAACAAGGGCATGCGTACCTGCGGGCGCTTCGGAAGCGTCGTCAGTAACTACGATAACATCAGCGTCTACACCGAGAAGCTTTTCAATAATAGCAGCCGAGTCGTCGGATGTTTTTCCCTTCGGAGAAATAACAAATACGAGATCTCCTTTTTTGACCTGTGCGATCGGACCGTGGTGAAAATCTGATGTAGGATAGCCTTTCATTTTGATCTTATTTGTTTCGAGCATCTTAAGAGCGCCTTCAAGAGCGATACAATATGATACGCCTCTGCCAAGCAGTATTGCTCCGGGAATATTCTGATACTTTGCGGCAAGTGTTTTTATCTCATCATATTTTGTATCAAGAAGCTCTGCCGCCTTAGCGGAAACTCCTCTCATTTCAGCAAGAAGCGCGTCGTTTTCCGCCCATACCGCAGCAAGCGTGCCGAGAATCATCATTTGTGTGGTGAAAGTCTTTGTCGCGGCTATACTTGCTTCAAGTCCGCATCCGCAGAAGAGATGATAATCCGCAAACTTAGCCATAGGAGATTCGGTATTATTTGTTACGGCAACTGTTATAGCTCCGTCAGCCTTTGCTGATTCAAGAACCGCAAGAACGTCCTCAGCTTTACCGGACTGTGAGACTCCTATAACAAGCTGATCTCTTAAGTCAACATGAGCGCCGTATTTCGTAAACACTGATGGAGTTCCTAAAGTACATGGAACCCCTGCAAAAATTCCAAAGAGGTACTGTGCATAAACGCAGGCATGATCTGATGTTCCGCGGGCCGCAAAATAAATATTATGTATTCCTCTCTTCTTTGCTTTGTCAACAATCTCTTTTATTGTGGGAAGATTGCTGTCAATGACGCGAGAAAGAGCGGCAGGTTGTTCTCTTATTTCTTTTTCAAGGTTGATCATTTGTTTTATCTCCATTCCAAAAAATTGCAACACATAAGCGTCGAAACCAGGAGTATCTGTCCGGCAAGCTCGTGATCGTTACCCATTTTTTTAGCCATGATATAGCTTGACACAGCGGTCGGAGAGCCGAAACAGATAAGAATAACTCCGAGTGACGGACCTCTCAACCCTGCAAGGACTGCGGCAGAAAGTACAATCGCAGGAAGTATCACTGTCTTTACGAGAGAAGCATAGATTGCATAACCTATTCTTCCCCTAAGGCTTTCCCTCTTGAAATTCGCTCCGAGACTTATCAGCGCAAGCGGAGTTGCAAGATTTGAAAGGTATATCAGTGTTTTATTAACAGCTGTCGGAATATATATCTTAAAGAGCATAAACGGAACCGCCAAGATGACTCCGATTATGAGAGGATTCGTTACAATGTTTTTCAGCACAGTTTTTATTGTAGTAGTGCTGAACTTATTTTCGTTTTTACTTGAAAAAACTGACAGAAGAATTACGGAGTATGCGTTAAACATTAAGATTATAAACGGCATAACAAGAGCGATTGTCTGCCCGCCGCTCTCTCCGAACATATTAACCGCAAGAGGCACTCCCAGGATTGCAAAGTTAGATCTGCACATTCCTTGTGCAAGTGCACCCCTCTTCGACTTATCTTTGACAAAGAGCGAAGTAAGAACCGATACAACAACAAAACTGACTGTAACCGAAACTATACAGAAAACTATAAGTTCAAGATCAGCTTGTTTGTTAAAGTCGCACGATGCG
>CAKSJC010000029.1 GCA_934462885.1 uncultured Eubacteriales bacterium
ATCCAGAAGATGTTCAGAACTTATATATGAAATGTGCTTATGTGGATGTCGAACATATTAAGACAACCGATAAGCTGCTCACGGGACAGTTTGCGTCTTATCATGTATATCCCTACTATCCCGATTATCTTAATTGGACCGACGACTGGACCTTTTCAGGCATCAATGACAAAAATGCGTTTTATGACGGCGGAGAATTAAATACATACCGCGCCTACCTCACTATGCTGACCGCTCACCATACAATTCCGGTAGTAATTTCAGAATTCGGCGTTTCAACAGGCAGAGGAATGGCGCACAGGGATTTAAACACAAACCGAAATCAGGGCAACATGTCTGAGAAAGATCAAGGGCAGGCTTTGATACGGTGTTATGAAGATATAATGGCGGCAGGTTGCGCGGGTTCATGCGTGTTTTCGTGGCAAGACGAATGGTTCAAGCGCACATGGAACACCATGTATGCCGTAAATTTAACTCGAAATCCATATTGGTCGGATTATCAGACGAACGAGCAGTATTTCGGACTCCTTTCCTTTGATCCCGGAGATGAAAAATCCGTTTGTTATGTGGACGGAGATATTTCGGAATGGGCGTATGAAAAACCCGTAACGCAATCGGATGATATGTCTGTCAGTATCCTCTATGACGAGAAATTTATATATTTTCTTATCTATAAGAAAGATCTCGATTTTGAAAATGACACAATATTTATTCCTATTGATACAACACCCGAATCCGGCAGTAATTACTGTGAAAACTTTGATCTGAAGTTCGATAGGGCTGCGGATTTTGTTCTTGTAATTAACGGAAGAGACAACAGCCGGCTTATGGTTCAGGAAAGATATGAGGCGCTACGTTCTACCTATTCACAAAATCTCAAGAACTTTGATACCTATCTTGTCGATAATGTTCCTGACAGAAATTCATCGAAATTTGTAAATATTGATATGATTCTTGAAATTTTCAATATTACGGAAGATCAGCAGCGCAGCAAAATTTTTAATTTCGGCGAACCGGCGTTTGAAACCGGAAAATTAAAATACGGTAATGCGAACCCCGACTCTGCGGATTTTGATTCGCTTGCCGATTTTGCCCAAAGCGGTGATTACATAGAAGTAAAATTACCGTGGCAGTTGCTTAATTTTTCCGACCCGTCTAAGATGGAGATTCATGACGATTATTACAGCGGAAATTACGGAATAAAATTTATAAATATCAATGAAATGAATATCGGAATTATGACGGCCAACAGCGGCCGCTGCCGTTTTTCATCTTTTCAACTGAAGGGCTGGGGAAATAAAGTGACTTATCACGAAAGACTAAAAAGCTCTTATTATGCATTACAAAGCCGTTGGAACAAAGAGGTGTCGCCGTGAGAGTAGAAATAATGCTGTATGTCTATGTGTTTGTATGCGGAGCAATGATTGTTTTTAATATAGTCACTGCAATTTTGTTTCGTAAAGCAGAACGAAAGACAGAAAAGGTCAGCAATAATTTGCGTTATGAGATCTTGATTCAACTTAAATCGGCTGAGTCAAACACACCTATTGATAAAAAACATAAGACCTATCTGAGCCGAAAATTACGGAAAGTCGGAAATATGATAGCATTTGACAAAATGCTGGAAGCGGAATATATTAATCACCCGCATGAAATCCGTAAATATTTGCGCAGCATAGATGATGTTTTTATATCGCTTATGGCATACTATGCCAAACAAAACCGAATTGAGGCTGCATATTTCCCATATATAATAAAAAAATACCGTGTAATAGCTTATCGTTCGTTTCTGAGCCTTGAGGGAGCGCTTCTTGAGCTTTTGCAGGAACCCAGTATCTATTGCCGCGAAAATGCTATGCAGGCTCTTTACACCACCGGAGATGTCGACTGTATTTTAAATGCCGTAAAAATAATCGACCGAAGTGATTTGTTTTTTCACCGAAAGCTGTTATCCGACGGACTCTTGAATTTTGCCGGCAGCAGCAAAGCTTTGGGCAAAGCGTTTATCGAAAATTTTTTCTCTTTTTCGGTGGAAATGCAGGTTACAATACTTGATTATTTCCGTTTTTCAGGCGGCGAATATCGGGACTTTACATTATCTCTTTTGCTAAATGAGGAGTTAAATGACGAAATACGCTATGCCGCAATAAGGTATCTCGGCAAATATCAGTTTTTAAAAGCATATAAACCTCTCTGCTGCCTTGCTGAGGATAATTCAGATCAAAAGTGGGAATATGCGGCCATTGCATCAACCGCTCTCACTTCTTATCCAGGAGAAAATACGGTAAACATTCTGAAGGAAAATTTATACAGTCAGAATTGGTACATACGGCTTAATTCGGCGGTAAGCTTAAAAAATCTGGGGATTACATACTCGGAGCTAAGCGACATCATCGACGGAAAAGACCGATATGCTTCTGAAATTATAAGATATTGTTTGCAGCGCGATTACGCAGATGAAAAGGAGGCGGCTCATGCATGATAGAGATTATAGACATCTTCTTAAAAGCTGTCGGTGTGTTTTTTATCATTTATATGATAGGTTATTCAACATTTTTATTTCTGTCTGTATTGGTAGGTTCCTCCGAGCTTTACAAAACACATCGCAGGAAACGGCTCAAAAATTACTTTCAGAATGATTATTTTGTGCCGATCAGCATTGTGGTTCCGGCTTATAACGAAGAAGTAACCGTAGTTGAAACTGTCAAATCATTATTAAAGCTTGATTACCGCTCTTACGAAATTATTGTAGTCGATGACGGTTCGCTTGATGAAACCTCAAAAAAGGTTATAGAAGCTTTTTCCATGCACCGTGTTTCACGCCCGATACGCAGGCAAATTGAATGCCAACCGGAAGAATTTGTTTTTGAAACAAATGATACCCGCGTGCCGCTTACCGTTATCAGAAAGAAAAACGGCGGAAAAGCCGACGCTCTTAATATGGGTATCAATGCCGCAAATTACCCTTATTTTATTTGTATGGACGCAGATTCGGTGCTTCAGTATGATTCACTGCAAAATATCACTCAACCTATTTTAGAAAAACCGAATGTTGTTGCGGTCGGAGGATTAATAAGATTATCAAACGATGTTGAGCTTGAAAATTGCAGGGTAAAAAAATACCGTCTCCCGAAGAATATCATTGCCTGTATGCAGGCGCTTGAATATGACAGGTCTTTTTTGGCGTCACGCATTATGTTTGATAAATTCAACGGCTCGCTTATTATTTCGGGCGCGTTCGGATTGTTTAAGAAGGATGTCGTAGTTGCCGTAGGCGGATATGATAACAAAACAATGGGTGAAGATATGGAGCTTGTGGTAAAGCTGCACGAATACTGTACACTCAATAATATGAAATACACTATCTGCTATGCTACCGACGCTGTTTGCTGGACGCAGGCTCCCGAAAAACTTAGCGATCTGAAAAAGCAGCGCAAACGCTGGCATATTGGATTATTCCAAACTATGGTTAAGCACAGAAAAATACTTTTTAACCCCAAATTCGGAGCGGTAGGCTATATTTCATATTTGTACTTCTTGATCTATGAATTACTTTCGCCTTTTATAGAAATATTCGGAGTTTTCACAATGCTTTTGGCTTTTGCAATAGATTTGATTAACATTCCTTTCATGGTTCTGTTTTTTCTCATCTATGCGGTATTCGGAAGTGTGTTGTCGCTGACGGCATTTTTTTCAAGAATTTACACTTCGGAGCTGAAAGTAACTTTTTCAGATGGCGTTAAAGCTTGTCTTTTGTGTGTTTTTGAAATTACATGTTTGCGTTTTGTTTTGGCTTGGGTCAGGGCAACGGCTTTCATCGGTTATCGCAAAAAGAAACTGCAATGGGGTCGGATTGAACGCAAAAAGATAAATTTTAAATAAGAAGGGAATATTTATGGAACTTAAAGATTTACGAAACGCATTGCTCGGATTTAATAAAAATGATGTTTGCGAGTACATTTCGCAGTTAAACTATGTCTATGAACAAAAGGAAGAGCAAAGAAACAAAGATCAGAGAGAAGTTTTGAAAGAGCTCAACCGAAAAAACGAGGAATTTAATAATTGCAATTCCCGTTTAAATCAGGAAAACACCGAGCTTAAGAGAATTAATGACGAATTACAGAAAAAAATTGAGTCGGCAGAACGCAGATCAAATGACTTGGAGCATCAAATTGAAGAAATACGTAAGGCGACTGCCTCTGTTCTTGAAGAAATTAAAGAGCAATTAAATTCGGCTGAAAAAAGAATTTCGAATATACAAACGGAACAGGTGCATAAAAATGAGCCGTAAAATATATAAAAGCGGAAGTTTGTTTGTTGCTTTGTTTTTTGCAGTGATTAGCGCTTGTCTTCCCGTTTATTCCGCCGTTTATACCGCACCATGTGATTACGGAGAAGCGGACACCGTATATGTTGCCGGAAACCCCAATGCCTATCCGCTGGAATATTACAGTGAGGAAGATAAAGCTTTTTGCGGAGTTTTTCCGGATATTCTGAAAGCCGTATCCGAAAAAACAAATATTTCTTTTACTTATATTTCAGCCTCGGACAAAAATCGGCAAAAAGAGCTTTGCCGTAATAATCAGATTGAAATAGTAACTGCGCTTTCGCTTGAACAGGATGAATGCAATGTGGTTGAAATACTGCCCGTTTTGGAAATTTACTCCAATGGAAAAAGCGAAATCTACTGCATGGGTTTTACCGAAATTGCCTCGCCTGAACTTGTCGAAAAAATAAAAAATGCCTGTCTGGAGATATCCGAACAAGAAAAAATGGGTTTTTTACTCGCTAATTCAAACAACAATCCCGAAGTGAATAACAAGGACCGTTTAATAAAAATAATAATATTTTCTTCGACAGCCTTTTTTATTGTGATATGCGGTATTTTTGCCGTCATAGCGGTCAAAGAGAAAAAGCGTAACAGCCGCGAAACTCAAATTGACGAATTAACTGGGATAGGCAACGCAAAATATTATATTTATGCCTTTGAACAGTTAATTTCACGTCAATCGAAAAATCTTTATGCTGTTGCGTATTTGGCGTGTGAGACGGATAAAATCGGTAATAAATACGGTGAAAAGTCAATTGAAGAAATCGAGCGGTATGCCGCGGCGCATTTAAATGCGCAAACATCCTCCGCAGAATACTTGGCAAGGATAAAAAGCGGCGTTTTTATCATGCTTATTCAGACTCCTGCACAAAAGGAATGCGAAAGCAGAGTAACAGCAGTTGTTGCAGGGTTAAACCGCTATATACAGGAGTTTTATCCGGATTTGCCAAATGCTTTTAAGGCAGGAGTATCAAGACTGTGCGAACACCCCGACTGTAATTCGGAAACCGCCTGTTACAATGCCAAACAAGGCTATATCCAAGCTCTCAAAAAAGGTGAGTCCGTTATAATAACCGATGAAAGCTGTTTGGCTCAAAATAAAAGGCGTGAAAAACTGCTTATGTCAATTCTAAAAGCCGTTAATAACGGTGACTTTCGTGCTTATTTGCAAATGATTACTGATAATCGATCGGGAAAAATTTGCGGCGTCGAAATGCTTTCCCGTTGGCGGAACACGGAATACGGAATATTGCGTCCTCACGAATACATAGATATTTTGAAAGAAACCGGACAAATAAGGACGCATGACTACAATATGTTTTTATCGGCATGCCGTCAGCTTGAAATCTGGAATAAAGAACCATATAACAGGCTTTTTTTAACTTGCAATTTTACTCGTATTTCTCTCAGCCAAAATGATTTTTTTGATCGTATAATCGAGATTTCTTCCGATTATAAATTTGACCGCAGCCGGCTTGTAATTGAAGTGATAGAAGATTCAATCTCCGAAAATTCAAAAACAGTTTCCGAAAATATTTATAATTGCCGTAAAGCCGGGTTTAAGATAGCTATTGACGATATGGGAGCAGGATTCTCATCATTCGCCGACTTATACGATAATGAAATTGATTTAGTAAAAATTGATGAAGCATTTATTTCCTCATGCACATCAGAGAGACGGAAAACTATGCTCTCGGATATAATAACTCTTGTTCATAACACAGGCGCAAAGGTTCTTTGTGAGGGAGTTGAAAATTTGGGGCAAGCGGAATTTCTTAACGAGATAAATTGCGATATGATGCAGGGATTTTATTTTTCGAAAATTCTCCCGCAGATTGAATGCGAGAAATTTCTTAATAAAGAAAAAATTATTGAAGAACCGTTTTTTTAACATTCAGAATAATTCCTCACCGTGGCGGCGTTGTCATCGGGGTATAGTCTGCGTTCCTCGGTGAAGTCTCAACTCCTTTTAGCCGCACTATTATCGGAACAAGCGCCGCTTGTTCCGTTTTTTTTTTGCAAAAGGTTGTGTTCAAATCGGTTAGTGACTTGTAAGCGTGTTCAAGAGAAGTAATTATCCTCTCGAATATGGCGTTCTCAGTCTTTTTTCATTTTTCTTTTGGAATAGACGATACCTCAAAAGCAGTGAGTAAGCAATCCTTTCCGGCTGCTTTTTCGCTTTCGTGCAATGATTTTTTTACCGCAGTTATTATTGCGGTATTTAGTATAACCGTCAAACGTAAAGCAGTTACGGCAATATTATTACAGAATATATGTTGTTTAGCAGGCAGATAAGTTTCATCACATTTGCCTGCCGTTTTTTTATTTAAATTTAATTTGACATTATAACAGCGGTATATTATAATCAAACCAAGCAAAGGCGGATTTTATACTGGGTCCGCTAAACTCTCTCGCATTAATTTATTGCGATCACAAAGATATTACGTATTTACACGCAATTTGAATGTTTCAAGGACAAAATTGTGTTGTAATACGCTATAAACATCCGGAATGCATACTGTCTTGTACCGATTTCATTATCACATGAATTCGTGATATGATACTGTTCCTTAAATTCAGACAATCTGTAAAAAACTTTGAGAGGGAAGATATTTATGCTGAACATTCAACATCTGACAAAAAAATACGGGGAGAAAAAGGCGGTCGACGATCTTTCGCTTCACATCGCTCCGGGGGAGATCTACGGTTTTATAGGTCACAACGGAGCCGGAAAAACAACGACTATCAAAGCAGTCGCAGGAATTTTGCAGTTCGATTCCGGAAAAATAACGGTTGACGGTATTTCCGTAAAAGACGATCCGATTTCATGCAAAAGAAAAATAGCATATATACCCGACAATCCGGATCTTTATGATTTTATGACCGGAATAAAATACCTAAATTTCATTTCCGATATTTTCCGCGTAGGTGAAGCTGAACGTGCCGAACGAATCCGTAAATATGCGGATATGTTTGAGATTACTCCGTCTCTTGCGCAGTCGGTTGCCTCATATTCCCACGGTATGAAACAAAAATTAGCGATAATCTCCGCTCTGATACATGAACCTAAACTTATTATAATGGATGAGCCGTTTGTCGGACTTGATCCAAAGGCTTCACATATTTTAAAAGGGATAATGCGGGAGGTTTGCGATAACGGCGTCGCGATCTTTTTCTCAACGCATGTTCTTGAGGTAGCCGAAAAACTCTGCGATAAGGTAGCTATCATAAAATCCGGAAAGCTTATACGCGCAGGTACTATGGAAGAAGTAAAAGGAGACGACACCCTCGAAGATGTTTTCCTCGAACTGGAGGCAGAATAATGCTGAGAATTTTATTAAACAAGCAGCTTCTTGAGATAAACCGTAATTTCTTCTTCAACCCTAAGGACGGTAAAAAAAGAAGTGCGGCGTCAAGCTTTTTACTCATTATTTCATACATTTTACTCACGGTTGGAGTTATAGGCGGAATGTCCGCTTATGTTTCATTTACTCTTTGCTCTCCGTTCGTATCAGCCGGAATGGGGTGGCTTTATTTTGCTCTGACCGGGCTTATGGCTATCGGGCTGGGCGTTTTCGGAAGCGTTTTCAACACCTTTTCCGGTCTTTATTTGGCAAAGGATAACGATTTGCTTCTATCGCTTCCGATTCCCGTAAGATATATTCTCGCTTCACGTCTTCTCGGAGTCTATCTCATGGGACTTATGTTTTCGGGCGTAGTCATAATTCCCGCGGTGATCGTTTATTTTATCGTAGCGTATCCCACCGCTTCCGCTGTTGCAGGTTCAATAATACTTGTTATACTTATTTCTCTCATCGTTTTAATTCTTTCGTGTATCCTCGGATGGCTCGTCGCAAAAATCGTAAAAAAACTGAAAAACAAGAGTTTTATTACGGTAATTGTATCTTTGGCTTTCCTTGCGGCATACTATTTTGTATACTTTAAAGCTAACGAGTTCCTGCAAACCGTTTTAAAAAATATGGATACGTTCGGAGCAAAGATAAAAGGCTCGGCTTATCCCGTGTATCTTCTCGGGCGCGCAGGCGTCGGAGATATTGCGTCAATACTTATCCTTACGCTCTCGGTGGCTGTAATCCTTGCCTTGACATATTTTATTCTGGAGCGTACGTTTATCGGAATTGCAACTTCGAGCGGAAAAGTTTCCGAGGTGAAATACAAAGAAAAATCGGCTCGCAGAAAAAACATACGCGCCGCGCTTTTCGGCAAAGAGCTTGCTCGCTTCACTTCGAGTCCCACGTATATGTTAAACTGCGGACTCGGCGTTCTTTTCCTTCCTGCCGCTTCCGTTTTCATTCTTATAAAAGGAAGCTACATACGTGAGTTTTTGCATTCGGAATTCCAAGGAAACGATATGTTCGTGGCAGCGCTTTTAATAGCGGCTATATGCTTGCTTTCTTCCATGAACGATATGACCGCTCCCTCGGTTTCGCTTGAAGGGAAGAATATATGGATAGCTCAAACTCTTCCTGTCGCGCCGTGGCAACTTCTTCGCGCCAAACTTGACTTACAGCTGATTTTTACAGGTGTCCCCGTTTTGTTTGCTTCCGTATGTGCGTCGGCTGTATGCCGCACATCTTTTATCGGAACAATATTTGTTGTGCTTACTCCGGAAATATTTGTTTTGCTTTCTGCACTGTTCGGACTGTTTCTCAATCTCAAAAGACCCAATCTAACGTGGACAAATGAAATAAATCCGATTAAACAAAGTATAAGTGTGTTGATTGCGCTCTTTGCAAGCTTTGCTTACGCTGTTCTCTTTATCGTAGGATACATTTTTATGTCAGATATAGTGGACGGAAAAGTTTTCATCATTGCTTTTACTCTTTTATCCGCGCTTATCTCGTTTGTGTTATATCGTTATATAAAGAAAAAAGGCGCTGTGATATTTGCTTCTCTTTAAGCAAACCAACTCCGAGCGGTACATCTTTTCTCAAACGGTTTTATTAAAAAGAGTTGTAAACACAATTCCTATTGCTAAGTAATGTGCTTCGGGAATGAAAAATTTTTACTCCGTTTTGATTGACGGTTGGTTGAAATGTCAATACTGTCGTATAATCAAAACGGAGGTTTTTTATGGAAAAGATCAAAGTAATTCAGTACGGATGCGGAAAAATGAGCAAATACATCTTACGCTATCTGTACGAAAAAGGGGCGATTGTTACGGGCGCCATTGACATAAATCCCGATATTGTCGGAATGGACGTCGGAGATTATGCCGAGCTTGGATTTAAAACAGGCGTTATTATATCTGACGATGCCGATAAAGTCCTTGACAGCTCTGATGCGGATATCGCGATAGTTACTCTTTTCAGTCTTGTTTCAGACTGCTTTGAGCATTATGTGAAATGTCTCAGACGAGGAATAAACGTTATCTCAACATGCGAGGAAGCAACTTACTCGTTCACTACCGATCCTGTGCGGACGAATCTTCTTGATATGATTGCAAAAGAGAACGGATGTACGTTCGTCGGAAGCGGAATGGAAGATATTTTCTGGGTCAACATGATATCAATGATATGCGGAGGCGTTCATAAGATAGACCGAATTGAAGGAGCGGTCAGCTACAATGTGGAAGACTATGGATCGGCGCTTGCCCGCGCCCACGGAGTAGGTCTTACTCCGGAAGAATTTGAAAAACAGGTAGCTCATCCGAAAGATCCGGAGCCTTCATATGTTTGGAACTCAAACGAAGCTCTTGCGGCAAAAATGGGATGGAGTATAAAGCGTCAGACTCAAAAATGCGTTCCGTATTTTCACGACGACGCACTTTTTTCAGAAACTCTCGGAAATACGATACCGCGAGGAAATTGCATCGGGATGGCGGCTGTCGTTACAACAGAAACTTACCAAGGTCCTGTGATCGAAACGCGCTGTATAGGAAAAGTCTACGGTCCGGATGACGGAGATATGTGTGACTGGAAGATTAGCGGCGAGCCTGATACCGAGTTTCACGTTGTAAAACCGGCTACGGTAGAACACACATGCGCGACTATCGTAAACCGTATTCCTTCCGTTCTACGCGCTCCATGCGGAGTTGTGACTCTTAATAATTTGGATGAGATAGAATATCTTTCATACCCTATTGAAATGTACTGATAAAAATCAGCCGCTTCACATGGCAATGTGAATACGGCTGATTTTTATGTGAATTTATAAATAAAAAATAAAGATCAAAACTTGCAATATGAAAAAAATGTGCTTTTATAAATTTGTAATCTTACAAAAAGTTATTTGTTTTTTTCGAAAAAGGTATTGCTTTTTTCGTATAATTATGATATAATACCCAAGTAATTAGGGGTATAGCTCAGTTGGTAGAGCAGTGGTCTCCAAAACCACGTGTCCTGAGTTCGAGTCTTAGTGCCCCTGCCAATGTTTTGAAAGCCTTGAGTTTCTATGAGACTCAAGGCTTTCTTTTTGGTTAAAACATGCCGAAAAGAATTTATTCTTTAATGAAATACATATCCTCGTTTGCAATCACAGAGGCGAAACAGCAGAAGAAAACGCTTTTTTCGCTTCCCATTATCGCTAAGGAATATCCGTATTCTCAAGTAGAGCTGTTCGGATCTTTATGGCGGCGTAATTTACCGTCGCTCAAGAAAAAATTTTCCGCTTTTCTCTTGACATTACAACAGTTGTAGAGTTTATAATATAGAATGAATACAGAGAAGATAACTTGGGGAGTTTTCACTAATGGAAAAGAATCTGACCGAAGGAAGCGTTTTTAAGAACATTGTTTATTTTTCTCTGCCGTATCTTTTGTCGTATTTTTTACAGACTCTTTACGGTATGGCAGACCTTTTCATAATAGGTCAATTTGAAAGTGTAGCGGCGACTACCGCTGTTTCGATTGGCTCGCAGGTTATGCATATGTTGACCGTAATGATTGTCGGACTTGCCATGGGTTCGACTGTGAGCATAGCGAAGGCAGTCGGAGCAAACGACAGGAAAAGAGTTTCACTGAGCGTGGGTAATACCATATCTTTATTTTTTCTGATTTCGGCGCTTGTTACTGCTCTGCTTCTTTTGATTGTCGATCCGATAGTGTCTGTTATGTCTACTCCGAAAGAAGCCGTAACGGGAACCGCATCGTATCTTAAGATATGTTTTATAGGTATTCCGTTTATAACTGCGTATAATGTAATAGCGTCTATTTTTCGCGGTATGGGAGACTCAAAAACTCCGATGTGTTTTATAGCGATAGCGTGCGCAGCTAACATTGGACTTGACTATCTGTTTATAGGTGTTCTTCGTATGGGAGCTTCGGGGGCAGCGCTTGGCACAACTCTTTCGCAGGCGATAAGCGTAATAATATCTCTTGCCTATATAATAAAAAATAAAAGCGTAACAGTAGGTGCGGACGATCTGAAGCCGTGCTGCACAGTAGTGGGGAAGATACTTAAGACAGGCTTTCCGATAGCTTTGCAGGACGGACTCATACAGATTGCTTTTGTTGTAATCACAGTTATCGCTAATCGCAGAGGACTTACTGACGCGGCGGCAGTCGGAATAGTAGAGAAAATAATAAGTTTTGTATTTCTCGTGCCATCCTCAATGCTTTCGACAGTTTCAGCGCTCGGCGCACAGAATATCGGAGCAAAAAAGCCCGAACGCGCTGTGCTTACATTAAAATATGCAGTGCTTATAGCTGCGGTGTTCGGAGTAATAGTGTCTGTCATTACGCAGTTTTCGGCTGAATATGCAGTAGCGCTTTTCACCGACGCCTCACGTGAGGACGGAACAAAGGTCGTGATGTTGGGGGCAGGTTATCTGCGCGGCTACATCTGGGACTGCTTGTTTGCCGGCATACACTTCAGCTTCAGCGTTTTTTTTTGCGCTGTCGGGAAGTCGGGACTATCTTTTATGCATAACATCATTGCCATTGTGCTTGTACGGATACCGGGCGTGTATATAACATCAAAAATGTTTGCGGAAACACTGTTTCCGATGGGGCTTGCAACTGCTGCGGGTTCTCTTTTGTCAGTTATCATATGCATTTTCGCTTTTGTGTTGATATCACGATCCGGAAGAAGAAAAATTGAGACAGGCTTTGAATTAAACAATATGTAAATGAGGTGGCGATGTGGATATGTCGAAATTATTCCGGATAGGAGATGTCGCGAGGCTTTTTCACCTGAGCGTAAGCAGTCTCAGACATTACGAGGAGATAGGGCTTCTTGAACCCGAATACACAGAGCCGGAAAGCGGATACAGATTTTACAGCGTCCGTCAGTTTGAGGCGCTTAATACGATACGTTATCTTCGCGCTTTGGATATGCCTCTTTCGGAGATTGCCGATTTTCTTCACAACAGAGACGTCGGACGTATTGAAGAAAAGCTGCGCCGCCAAAAAGCTGCCGTTGCAGAGAAAAAAGAGGAATTAAACAGAATTGAGCGAAAGATAGACAACAGACTTGCCCAACTTTACGACGCAAGAACATCTGAATTAAATAAAATAACCTTGATACGTTCAAAAAAGCGCCGTATCGTTTGGATGAAAGATTCGCTGAAAATAAAAGGTTTTCTTGATATGGAAACTCCGATAAGGAGGCTTGAAGAATCGCAGAAACAGACGGAAGCAGTCGTTTTTCTCGGAAAAGTGGGAGTAGGTATTTCGGCAGAGAAGCTTGACGCGGGTATTTTTGACGAATATGATGGGATATTTCTCGTTCTTGACGATGAGGATATCTTTAATGGGGAGGCAATAACTCTTCCGGAGACAGACTGTGTTTCGGTACGTTTCTGCGGCAGCCACACGGCGGCGCCTGCGCAATATGAGCTGCTTATGGAATATATAAGAGAAAACGGATTTGAGACAGCAGGTTTTTCAAGAGAAATAACAATGATAGACGATGGAATAACAAATGATACGGAAAAGTTCGTAACGGAGATATGTATTCCGATAAAAAAGTGACGCAGGATACCAAGCTGCACGATCGTACATCACATTTGGTCAGAAGCATGAGGACGGCGCTTCGGACAGAGTGCGCAAAAACACAAAAAAGGCACGGAATGGAAAATCATCCCGTGCCTTTTTTGTGTGAAGTGAATCATATGATATTTTCTGTCGGACGCGTTTTATTCAAGCTCAAAAGCTCCCGTATAGAGCTTGTAGTAAGTTCCTTTTTCGGCTAAGAGCTTTTCGTGACTTCCGCGTTCGATTATGCGTCCGTGATCGAGAAC
>CAKSJC010000030.1 GCA_934462885.1 uncultured Eubacteriales bacterium
GAGGACGGGATAAAGGCTCTTAACTATTATCCCGTCGACCCCGAATGCGGATACTCGTCGATAGACGGCATAAAGGCGGCTACACGCGAGGTGTACAGCGCGGCGTACTCGGAGTATCTCTTTGAAAGAGCGTTCACGGGCATTTCGGATACTATGGGGAGCGGAGATAAAACTACCGTTGTTACCGCTTCTTATGCGCGCTACATTGAGGACGACGGGGTTTTAACGGTTCGCCTCAACTGTTCCGACGACAAACTTGATCTTTCGCGTACCTACGACGTCTCGGGCGCAGAGGTCGTTCTTAAAAAGAAAGACTTTGCGATAATCTCGGTTCCGTCTGTTAAGGACGGAGCGCCTTCCGAAAACGTGGAGCTGAAGCTCGTTCTCGAAAACTCGTCATGGAAGCTTGACACGCCGACGTACTGAACTTACTGAACGCATTGAACAAAGCAAAAACTCAAAGAATTCGTATTGAATAAAGCTTTAATAAAGTTCTAAAAAGCAAAAAAACGGGGAAAAACTTTTCTGAAAGTTTTTCCCCGTTCTGTCGTTTTTCTTTTTTCGTTTTCGCCTTACGAAGGCTCGCTCGGATCGGATTCCCTTGCTTCAAGAAATTCGGGAAGCTTTTCTATCGAAATTTTCTGCGGTTTTTTACGTTCCGCGGATTTTCTCTTCGACTCGTTCATCGCTTCTTCCACGTCCTCGGCTGTCGCCGCCATGGCGTCGTTCACCGAAGAAAAACGGCTTGTGTTTTTCTTGCCCTTTCCGTCGCGTCCCGATTTCGGACGGCGGCGTCTGTTATCGGGCTGTTTGTCCTCGCCTTCGTAGGTTATGATTATCTTTCTGTCCTTGTCGCTTCCTACGCTGTGAGTGGACACGTTTTCAAAGCTTTGCAGCTCGCTGTGAATTATTCGTCTCTCGTATGCGTTCATCGGTTCAAGGAACACGTTTCTCTTGTACTTTACCGCGCGCGCCGCCATGCGTCTCGCAAGGGCGCGGAGCGTATCTTCTCTCTTACGGCGGTAATTTTCTACGTCAACCACTATTTTTACGTAGTCTCCCTTGCCCTGATTCGAACGGCGCAGCGCAGAGAGGTTTACGAGATACTGTATTGCGTCGAGAGTCTCTCCGTGGTGACCGATAAGAATTCCCGTCTCGTCGCCGACGATCTCGATTTTCGGATAAACGTTTGCGTTTTCCGTAACCTTGAGTTCGACTTCCTCGGGGCAGGGTACCGCGACCGCTTTTGCCGGAATCTTCATGTTTGCTATAAGCGTGTTGGCAAATTCAAGAGCGTAGCGCATCTCGTCTTCGGATATAGCTTCGATTTCTTTCGTTTCCTTAGGTGCGGATTCGGTTTCGGGAGATGTGTCCGCGCTGTCGGCGATAAATCCGACGGAAGCCTCGATCTCTTCGGAACAGCTGAGTTCGACCGTATCGGGCAGAGGTTTCTTTTTCGGTCTGTGCTTCTCTTCCTTTATTCCGGAGTTTTCGGACGCGCTTTGAATTTCGGAGGGTGCGGGAGCGGCGGAAGAGGTTTTTTTCTTTATGTCGTTATTCATGCGTCCGCTCTTATAGGACGCGGTCGAATTTTCGGCGGATGCGTGGAAATCGGATAATCCGATGGGTGAAGACACTGTGACAAAGGAGCCTTCTACGCTCTCTTCGCCTGCGGACTTTACCTGCGGCGCTCTCTTGTTAGGCTTTGCCTGATTGCCGAGTCTGCCGTAGCCCGACTGTGCCTGCTTTGCGTTAGCGGCGGTCTCCGGTTTTGCTTCCGGCTTGTTTTCTTTTATTTCGCTCTTGCGGTCTTTTTTTTCCTCGTGTACTGCGCCGGGTTTCGCGTTCGTTCCCGTACCCAAGGAAGTTTCTTTCTGTACGTTTCTGTTTTCGTTAGAGCGCGGATTGTTTTCTTTGCGCGGCTTATTATCTGCTTTCTGCTTTGCGGCGTTTTGTTCGGGACGGACTTTTTGTCCCTCGGGATTTCTCTGTTTTTCCTGATTTTTTTGTTTGTCGGCAGGGCGGTTCTTTTCGGAGACGGAATTGCGGCGGTTGTCGCGGAAGTCCTCGCCTCCTCTTGTGGTCTTCGACTTCATTCCTTGAATATCGGATACAAGTGAAGAAAGCTCGGCGGATACGGATTTTTCTACCGTGACTTTGATCTTTGCGTCCTTTGCGCCGATTCCGAGAAAGCCTTTTTTCGGCATATCTATGATTTCATAGCTGATCTCGTGAGTTTCGTCGGCATATTCGCGGTTTGCTATGGCTATCGCCTCTTCGACTGTCTTTGCTGTTATAAGATAAGTTTCACTCATAAATATCACACGATGTCGGTCGTCCGACATATAGGTTCAGAAGCCGTCCTGCTTTCGCGGAGGCCTCTGCGTGGTGGGATACGCTTTATTTCAAGTTTTATTATATCCCGCACGCTTTTTTTCTGTGTTATTTTTCCTGTTTGTCCGGATTGTTTTTCTTATTTTTATACGATGTTTTTTCGTCGTTCTTTATCGGAGCGGGAGCGTTCTTTTCTTTTTCTCCCGTGACGCCGGTCGTATCTCCGCATTCTTCCGTTTCGTCGTCGGCGAAGTCGTTTTTATGACGCGCTATATATTCTTCGTCGTCGATATGATGGAGGCTTCTCACCGGTTTTCTGTTCGGGTCGTTTTTCGCCGCGAGCGTCGCTTCGCGCAGTTCTTTGTCGCGTTTGTTCTTGCTCTTTAAGCCGAGTTCGCGTTCCGCGTTTTCGTAATCTTCGGGGCTGAACTTCGGAAGAGGCATACATTTTGCTATTATGATACGCTCAACCGTGGAGATGATCTGTCTGAATATCCAGTATACGCCGATCGCCGCCGCGAGCTTGAACTCGAAAAACACAGAAATGAGGGGCATGGACCATGTCATGATAGTCATGGACATCTTCGTCTGCGCATTCTGCGATTCGGGCGACTGATAGGTGAATTTCTGCATGATTTTCTGAGAAACTATCATTGCGACGAACGTGATTACGGGTATAAGCATCAGCCAGTTGAACGGGTTAAACGAAATCTCGGGAGTCTGCGAAAGATCGAACGGTCCCACGCTGAAATTCGGAATTACGGCGCGCTCAAGAGACGGAGCTATCGTAAAGTAATCCGAAACATTATTGCGGATTGCGTTTATTATGTCGATCTGAGAGTTTCTGACGCCTATCTCGACTCCGCTGTTCTTCAGGTATTCTGTAAGAGCGGTTATTTCCGTGTTCGGAATATTGCATATATATCGCAGGGGGTTGATTATGACGTTATATAAGCATATGATGATGGGGAACTGGATAAGAAGAGGACCGCATCCGCCCATGGGGCTTGCGTTTTCTCTTTTATAAAGATCCATCTTTTCCTGCTGTTTTTTCTGCATTGTGACTTGGTCTTCGCGCCCCGCGTATTTCTTTTCGATAGCGGCTATTTTCGGCGCGAGTTTTGCCTGTTTGATCTGGTTTTTCTGCTGCTTTATCGCAAGCGGGCAGAGAAGAATCTCTATGACCAGAGTGAAAAAGAGTATCGCAAACAGATAGTTGTTCGTCAGCGAATACGCGAATCTGATCAGGTATCCCATTGGGATATAAAGAATATCAAGAATACTTTCCATTTACCTCTCCTAAATTTATGAGGTTATTTTTTTTCTGTCTTTTTTCGAAAGAAAGCCTTTACGCGGCGAAAAAACTCTTTCCGCGAGGGAACGGGATCTTCTCCTCCGCGCGAAAACGGGTTGCATCTTATGACGCGCCACAGCGCGAGCGCGCTTCCCGCGATTATTCCCCACTCCCTGACCGCTTCCACGGCGTAGGCGGAGCACGTCGGAGTAAATCTGCACGACGGGGATATCTTCAGGGGAGAAAGAATTTTTCTGTACAGTATGACGGGCAATAAATATATGTTCCGCACCGACAAGGCTGCGCGCGAAAGCGCGGTTTTTATTTTTTCTTTCATTCCGTTTTCGTTCCGGACCTCTCCTCAAGCATTTCAAGTTTCGAAAGACAGTATTGCAGGTCACGTTTCACATCCTGCATTTTCGAGACCGTACATTCGGTTCTCGGCACGATGACTATGAGATTGCCTTTTTTTACGCCGCGTTCTTTGTCTGTCTGCCTGTAAGCTTCTCTCACGAGTCTTTTCGCACGGTTGCGCTGTACGGCGCCTCCGATCTTTTTTGAGGCTGAAATTCCTATTCGGTTTATCAGTTCCTTTTCGGGGTTCTGCTTTCGCAGTATACCTCTCATTTTGTCCCGGAGCACGTATACAGTTACCGTGTTCGAGGACTTTCTTTTTCCGGTTTTATACGCCTTTTTATATAGGTGATTTTCCGAAATTGCATAAAATTTCATTTCTTCTAATTAAAAGTATAACCTCCGATATCGTTCTTGACGCGGAGGTTATATATCTTCTTAAGATTTCATAAGAATATCTCCGCTTCGCGAAGATCTTTCGCCGCTTCGGCGCCTTCGGGCGAGGCAGTATCCTTCGCCTTTCGGGAGAGCCGTATCCGACTTATCAGTGGGTAAGTCTTGCGCGGCCTTTAGCGCGGCGTCTTTTTAAAACTTTTCTTCCGTCGGCAGTAGCCATTCTCTTTCTGAAGCCGTGTACCTTGCTTCTTTGTCTCTTTTTAGGCTGATATGTTCTGAGCATATTCGCACCTCCTTCTTTCTGTTTCAATAGTGTAAATAAACTTTTTCGGCGCGTTTCATTAATTGCGCAGATAGACAACAATAATTATATAACATTTCATCTTTCTTTGTCAATACCCGTGTGAAAAACTTTACGGAAATTTTGCGGCGTTACGGCAGAAAATAAAGGCGAAACGCCGGAAAAGAAGTTCTCCTCCGCCGTAATCCGCAGGGAAGCGCAAATTTCCGCGGAAAAATACGGCAGTTCTTTCGGCGTATAAAAAAATAGCGAAGAGCTCTTGACAAAGAAAAGGTTTTGTGGTAAAATAAATAATACAGTACGGACCATTAGCTCAGTTGGTTAGAGCTACCGGCTCATAACCGGTCGGTCCTAGGTTCGAGTCCTAGATGGTCCATAAATCAATAATGCAGGGGAGGCACTTTTGGTAAAGCGCCTCCTTGTTTTTTGGGAATGCGGTACAGCGCCGCGGAGTTTTTCTTTTTTATAGATTTACACAAGGTTTCCGTCTCACTGACTGAAAGGTGAAATTATGAAGAATAAAAATGAAGCTTATATTGACGTGGCGGCGTTGTCAAATAATTATAAAGAGATAAAAAAGATCTGCCGCGGGGGAAACGTTATATGCGTTGTGAAAGCGGACGCTTACGGACACGGAGCGGCGGAGGTTTCGCGCCTCCTCGGAGAGGCGGGGTGCGGTTTTTTCGCTGTTTCATCCGAAGCGGAAGCCGTCGAGATACGTAAGTGTGAGGAAAAACACGGGAGATATCCCGAAATCCTCATCCTCGGTCACATAATGCCGGAGAACGTGCCGGAAATGATAAAGCTCGGCGTAACGTGCGCGGCTGTTTCGGCTGAAAACGCCGCCGCTCTGTCAGAAGCCGCCTCGGCTTGCGGCGGACGGCTTAAGGTTCACGTGAAAATCGATACGGGAATGAACAGGCTCGGTTTTTCCGCAGGTGATGAGCGGTATGCGGAAACCGTCGGACAGATAGAAAAAATCTCTCGCGACAGGAATCTCGATATGTGCGGGATATTCACTCATTTTGCGTGCGCCGACGGCGATCTGAGCCCCGGTGCGGCAAACGGGAATGCTCGGGGCATGACTGCCGTTCAGCTGTCGCGGTTCGAGAGGATACTCTCACGTCTCGCGGAGATGGGAGTCGACCCCGGCTTAAGGCACGCTGCGAACAGCGCGGCTTCTCTGTGGCTTCCCGAAGCCTGTTTCGACGCCGTGCGCGCGGGGATAATCCTGTACGGATACATGCCGGACGGTTCGATAGACAGCCGCTTTAAGCCCGTGATGAAATTCTATTCGACGATAGCTCACATGCATACGGTTAAAAAGGGAGAATCCGTAGGATACGGCTCGGCGTTTGCGGCAAAGCGGGATTCGGTGATTGCAACCGCCGCGGCAGGTTACGCCGACGGCGTAAGACGCGATCTTTCCTCCGCAGGCTGTGCGGTCGAAACAGGCGGTATGCGCTTTCCCGTCGTCGGCAACGTGTGCATGGATCAGCTCATGTTCGACGTGACCGACGCCGAACAGCTCCCCGCCATCGGCGACCGCGTGACCTTCTTCGGCGGAGACGACGGCTCTCTCATGCTTGATACCGCTTCCCGCCTCTCAACTATCCCATACGAACTCCTCTGCTCCGTCTCTAAACGTGTCCCGAGAATTTACGTCACGGAGGACGCGGGGGACGGAGGAGACGGGGGAGACGGTTCTTTCTTGAAAGAAAGAACCAAAGAACTTTCGGACTGAGGGGAGTATGGGTGTATTGCAGGCGGGTATGGTTTAGTTTAAGTTACGGGTGATACTCAGCCTGCTGACATAAAATCGTCCGTAAACTGAGTATCTGCATAAACCAAGGCTTAACTGAATTTGTCTGCACGACATCAAAAACTTTCTCATGAAAGTTTTTGGGGGTGCGGGGGTTTTTTTTCAAAAACCCCCCGCGTCGTTTCTCGGGGGAGACGGTTCTTTCTTGAAAGAAAGAACCAAAGAACTTTCGGACTGAAAGAGTTATGGTTTCGTGGAGACAAATCTAGTTTAGTTTAAGTTACGGCTGATACTCAGCTTGCCAATTTATAGATATCAAACGGTTGCGCAGTGAGTATCTGCACAAATTAAAGTTACAAAAAAATTTAAAGGGAGCACAGAAAAAAACTTTCTCATGAAAGTTTTTGGGGGCTATGGAGACGAGGGGACGGTTCTTTCTTGAAAGAAAGAACCAAAGAACTTTTGGACTGAAAGAGTTATGGTTTCGTGGAGACAAATGAAGTTTAGTTTAAGTTACGGCTGATACTCAGTCTGCTGACATAAAATCGTCCGTAAACTGAGTATCTGCATAAACCAAGGCTTAACTGAATTTGTCTGCACGACATCAAAAACTTTCTTGTGAAAGTTTTTGGGGGTGCGGGGGTTTTTTCAAAAATCCCCCGCGTCCGTTCCCCGCGTCGTTTCCCCGTTTTCCGAAACTATGAGCAGAATTTATTGGAAAGGGTCGGCGCTTCTTGCGCCTGTTCCGTCGGTCATTGTGACCTGCGGGAACGGGGAGCGCGCAAACATGATCACGATCGGCTGGTGCGGAGTTGCTTCGACGCGGCCGCCCAGGGTATACATATCCGTTCGGCCTGAGCGGTATTCGCACGGAATTATAAAAGAGACGGGTGAATTTGTTATAAATCTTACCCCGTCTTCTTTGGCGCGGGAATGCGACTACATCGGTACGATGACGGGGCGAAAGATCGACAAAGCCGCAAAAACCGGTCTTACTCTCATTCCGTCCGAGACCGTCGCGTCTCCCACTATCGAACAATCACCGCTCGCGCTTGAGTGCAGGGTATATAAAACCATTTTGCTCGGTTCTCACGATATGTTTATCGCGGATGTGACTAAGGTTTCCGTGGATGAACGTTTCGTTGCGCCGGACGGGCGTCTCAGGCTTGACCGCGCCGATCTTCTCGTTTTCGCGCACGGCGAATATTTTCAAATCGGAAAAAAGATCGCGCCGATAGGTTTTTCCGTCTCTAAAGCAAAAAAACGCTCTTCTAAAAAAACAGCGGCTGAGAGCGATAAAAATCGTTGATAAAGAGTGATAGAAAAATATTGATTATATATCCGGAGGAATAATGAATTTTCTTATTTTGTCGGTTACCGCAGGCGAAGGACACAACTCTACCGCCCGCGCCATAAGGGGAGAACTGCAAAAACTTTCCGCGGATTGCACCGTTCTCGACACTTTCAATTACGTTGCCCCCGAGATCGGAAAGATCATCTCCGAGGGGTATCTCCTTGTCACGGAAAAAGCCAAATACGCTTATCGTATCGGTTACGGAATGGCGGAAAAACGCCGCCAGAAAGACCCCGTTATTTCCCTCGGCAAAGCGGCGCTTACAAAGGAGCTTGCCTCTTATATCAACAACGAGGATGATTTCGACGCGATAGTATTTACTCACCCGTTCCCCGGAATCCTTCTTGACGCCATGCTTGAGCACAATATTATAAAGAAAAAAACCGTCGGTATCCTCACGGATTTCACGTTCCATCCGTACTGGGAATACTGCACCAGAAACAACTATGTCGCCGTTCCCGACAGGCTTCTTCTGCCGCAGGCACGACGCAAGGGTTTCCGCGATTCGCAGATTATTCCGCTCGGAATACCGATTAATCCCAAGTTCTCGACTTCCGTTCCGAAAGAAGAAGCCCGCCGCCGCTTGGGTCTGTACGAACATACGAAAACTCTCCTCCTTATGGGAGGGTCTATGGGATACGGCAATATCGCCGATAACGTAACCGCTATCGACAAAATGGATTTAGGCTCGGATTTTCAGATGATCATCGTGTGCGGCAACAACGATTCCGCGCGCAAAGAAACCGAGAAAATTGCTAAAACCTCCCGCCATAAAATGCTCGTTACGGGTTTTGTCGACTACGTGAGCCTTCTGATGGACGCTTCCGACTGCATCGTCACTAAGCCGGGCGGACTTACCACAAGCGAAAGCCTTGCGAAAGGGCTTCCGATGATAATCGTCAATCCGATTCCCGGCCAGGAGGAACGAAACACCGAGTTCCTCTTGAATAACGGCTGCGCCGCCGCTTCTTCAAAAACCTGTCCGCTTGAGGAATGTATCTACCAGCTCTTTACCTCTGAAAAACGTCTCGCCGCGATGAAACAATGCATATCCGAAGTCGCAAAGCCGCGCTCCGCCGAAAATCTCGCGCATTTCCTCATTGATCTCGCGCATACGCCGTTTATTTCCGACGACTCTCCGGCGAAACCTCTCAACGAAGACATTGTTTATTTCGATAAAAAAGGGAACCTCTATAAATAGTTCCGCGCGTTGCGGTTAAGCTTCTCGATAATGATGTGTTCCTCAGTATACATGAACCTCCCGAAACTGACAAGGCGCATATTTCAGCCGTTGCGCCAGCGGTTCTCGCCGCGGTCTCTTATTTGGAAATATTTGGAATAACGCATGAGAGCTTGGCGCAAAGCCGGTTATTTAGCAGACGTTTCGGAAGGTCAAACAGATATTCAAAAACAGATTAAAAAAGCGAGTTTTAATATGTCCGACTTTACTTATGAAAGTTTTCTCTCGATATACGGCGATATTTTCGCGAAATGCCCCGATTTCTTCACTTCCAAGCCCGATTTTTTCCTCTGCGATGAGGTTTTGCCGAAGCTGTGGAGGATATGCGACCGCCTTATTGATAATTCAAAAAAATTTAATCTTACTTCGATTCTCGATCCCTATGAGATCGTTCTGAAGCATATCGTCGATTCTCTTCTTCCGCTTGCTCTTCTTTTTGATAAAAATATTTATCCGTCGTCTCTCCTCGACGTGGGTTGCGGAGCCGGTTTCCCGCTTCTTCCGATGTCGGCGGTTCTTTCGTCGGAAAAATGCTTTTCTTCCGATACGAAAACCGAAAATAAAAAATTCGTAGGACTTGATTCGACAGGCAAGAAAATTTCCCATGTGGAAGAGTCCGCGGATTATGCCGGAATTTCTCATCTTTCCGGCGTGAACGGACGCGCGGAAGAGCTTTCTCATACGAAATTACGTGAAAAATTTGACGTCGTTACCGCACGCGCGGTAGCGGCTCTCCCGATACTCGTCGAGCTTTGCGCTCCTTTTGTGTCCGTGGGCGGTGTTTTTGCCGCTCTCAAGTCGCACGTTGACGAAGAACTGCCCGACGCCGACCGCGCCGCAAAAGCTCTTTCTTTGACAAGAGATTCCGTATGCGGCTACGAACTGCCGGACGGCGCTAAAAGATGCCTTGTAATTTACCGCAAAATATCAAAAACTCCCACAATTTATCCGCGCAGATATAACGAAATCTTAAAACATCCCATCCGCTGACCGCGCTCTCCATTCCCCGAGCCGATTTTTTGCCGTTCACGTACATTTTGCACGACGATGCGAAATGTACGTTTTTTTTGCGTCCTCTCCGTTTTTTCCGCATACCCGATGAGACAAATATTTTGACCGCGGAGGTATATAATTTCTGTACCGAACAAAGGGACGATCTTAATAAAAAACGCAGGAGGTAAAAAATGTTTTGGGGTAAAATTAAGGAAATAAGCCGTGTTATACGTGAGGTGAACGTCGATCTTGTGGATGTTCCGGACGGGAGGGTCAGAAAGACCGAATACGATGATTCGCTTCGGGCTCTTTCCGAAAGCATCAGAGAGCACGGAGTTTTGGAGCCGCTTCTCGTTCGCCGTGAGGCGGGGCAAACCGACGGTTCGTTTACGCTTGTAGCGGGCGAAAGGCGGCTTCGCGCCGCAGAGATGGCGGGGCTTTTAACTGTTCCGTGCGTGGCTATCGAGGCGGGAGAGGTTGAGGCGGCGGTGATAGCGATTATCGAAAACCTGCACCGCGAGGATCTTGATATTTTTGAGGAAGCTGCGGCGATCGCTTCTCTTATTCGTCTTTCCGGAATGACTCAGGAGCAGTGCGCGCTTAAGCTCTCGGTAAGTCAATCGTATGTTGCGAACAAGCTGCGACTTCTTCGCCTGACCGAAGAGGAGCGGCGTTTGATGCTTGAAAACGATTTATCGGAGCGTCACGGGCGCGCGCTTCTGCGGATTCAGTCAAAGGAGGAACGGTGTGCGGTTCTGCGCACGGTTATTGCGCGCGGAATGAACGTCGCCGCGACGGAAGAATACGTTGAAGATTTGATTTGCGCCGAATCCCGCGCAGCCGAAATAAATTCCAAGCCGCAAAAAAGCGAGCAAAGGCACAAGCTAATTCTGCGCGACATCCGACTTTTCTATAATTCGATAGATCATGCGGTCGATATTATAAAAAAATCCGGAATTCCGGTCGAATCCACAAGAAAAGAAACCGAAGGAGGTACGCTTATTTCTATTTTACTGCCGAAATCCGTTTAAGGCTCTTTTAGCAGATTGATCTGTTCATGAGACGGTATTTCTTCGTTTTTTTAACCGTTTTACAGCTGTTTTGTGTCACACGCCGCCCTGTGCGGCGGGTGATTTTTTACTTGACCGGTGACGGCGGATATTTTCTGCGGAAATGTTTCACGTGAAACATATTTCCCCGAAATTTATTTCCGTTTGGGAAAGTATATTGACTTTGACGGGAGTATCAGATATAATATTGATAGAAAATGCGAGGAGGAGAGGAAATGTCAAAGCCTTACGTAATATCATTCGCGAATCAGAAAGGCGGGGTCGGAAAGACGACTTCCTGCGTGAGCATAGCAAGCGGAGCCGCGGATATGGGTTATAAGGTTCTTCTGATAGACGAAGACCCTCAGGGAAACACGACGAGCGGCGTCGGTATCGAAAAGCGAAAAACTAAAAAAACGGTTTGCGACGTGCTTCTCGGAGACGCAAAACCGGATGAATGCATAATTGAAACAAAATTCAAGAATCTTTCCGTCGTTCCGTCGAATATAAATCTTGCCGGAGCGGAATTCGAGCTGTTCGACATCGAACACAGAGAACGCAAGCTGAAAGAATTCACCGACAAGCTTGACTCTTACGATCTCGTGATGATCGACTGTCCTCCGTCGCTGTCGATGCTCACGATCAACGCGCTGACCGCGTCCGACGGGGTAATAATCCCGATGCAGTGCGAATATTATGCGCTGGAGGGACTTGTACAGCTCATGATGACGATACGGAAAGTCAAAGAAATGTACAATCATGAGCTTACCGTTCTCGGGATACTCATAACGATGTTCAACGGAAGACTGAATCTGTCGTCTCAGGTGATGTCGGAAATTAAAAAATACTACGGAGACAAGCTGTTCAAAACGACGATCCCGCGTTCCGTGAAGCTTTCGGAGGCGCCCGGATTCGGCACGCCGATAAACTATCACGACAAATACTCGAAAGCGTGCGCCGCTTACATGGACGCGGTGCGCGAGGTCGTGGAGCGGATCGGGCTTTATCCGACGGCGCTTTGACGGATTTTGCGCCGCGAAAAGCCGCGGGAACACCGGAATATCGGAAGAAACGTAAACAGACAACTCTTTGGAGGTATGTATGGCGAAAAACAAAGGACTCGGCAGGGGGCTGGAGGATCTGTTGGTGGACAACTTCTTCCCCGGAGACGAGAAAGAATCGGGATCAAAGATCACGGTATCTTTGTCCGAAATAGACACGAAGCCCGATCAGCCGAGAAAAAAATTTGACGCTGAATCGATAGCCGCTCTTGCGGATTCAATAGCGGCAAACGGGCTTTTACAGCCGATACTTGTAAGAAAAATCGGAGACAGGTACGAAATAATCGCGGGAGAGAGGCGTTTCCGCGCGTCCAAGATGGCGGGATTAACCGAAATTCCCGTAATTATCACGGAAGCGGACGATCTGACGGCGGCAAAATACGCGCTTATCGAAAATTTACAGCGCGAGGATCTGAATCCGTACGAAGAGGCGAAGGCGTACAAGGTTCTCATCGACGAATACGATCTCAGCCACGAGGAGGTTTCCGTTCAGATAGGCAAATCGCGAAGCGCGATTACGAACGCGCTCCGTCTTCTTGAGCTTCCCGAAGAGGCTGTTGAGATGCTCGTTGACGGAACGCTGTCGGCGGGCCACGGACGTGCGCTTCTCGGGTTACGCGACAAGACGGCGATCGTTCCGCTTGCGGAGCGCATCGCGGCGAAAGGAATGTCGGTGCGCGAGGCTGAGGAAGCGGTGAAAAAAGCAAACAAGGCGTACAAGGCTGCGCTCAAAGAGGACAATAA
>CAKSJC010000031.1 GCA_934462885.1 uncultured Eubacteriales bacterium
CATTTGCTCTTTACGCATTTGTAATATCACACTTTTTCGACATCTCGTCGTCTCCGAATTATTTTGTAATGGCGGCGGCAGGTGCGGTTGTGTCGGTTATATCGCAGATAGGAGATCTCTCAGCTTCTGTTATTAAGAGATATTTCGGAATAAAGGATTACGGCTGGCTTTTCCCGGGGCACGGGGGGGTTATGGATCGCTTCGACAGCGTAATTATGACGGCGCCGGTACTTTATATTTTGACAGAGATTCCGGGACTTGTCGAACACTTTATTTAACCGAGCGATATCTATTTTCAATAAAAATGGTGTAAAAAATGATTAACTTGTGTCCTAAAAGAGACTTTAGTGCAAAAAAAGCAGTGATACTCGGCTCAACCGGTTCCGTAGGAACTCAGGCGCTTGACATAGTGCGTGAACTTGGGATTGAAGTAACGATGCTCGCAGCCGGAGAGAATACGACGCTTCTCGCAGAGCAGATACGCGAGTTTTCTCCTAAAACAGTCGCCGTTGGAAGCGAATCGGCAGCAAAAAGGCTCAAAAGCGAATGTGATTTTGCCGGAGAGATAATTTTTGATAAAAATGAAGTTTATTCCGCTATAAGAGAAACGGACGCAGACGTTATAGTTCACGCCGTATCGGGTCTCTTAGGAATTGGCTATGCTCTTGCCGCTTCTGAATCAGGAAAACGCGTCGCCATGGCAAACAAAGAAGCGATAATATCGGTCGGAGACATAATCTGCGATAAACTTGAAAAGTACCACGGAGAAATGATACCGGTCGACAGCGAACACAGCGCTATATACAGATGTCTTTCGGGTCACGCCGATACATCGGAAGTCAAGAAAATACTTCTTACGGCATCCGGCGGACCTTTCCTCGGATATACGAAAGAGGAACTTTCAAAAGTTACCGTAGAAAAAGCGCTTGAGCATCCCACATGGAAAATGGGAAGGAAGATTACTGTAGATTCGGCGACACTAATGAATAAGGGCTTTGAAATAATCGAAGCGGTGCGCCTTTTCGGAGTTACCGAAAATAAGATAGAAGTACTCATCCACCCGCAGAGTATAATACATTCAATGGTGGAATATAATGATAATACCGTCATCGCGCAGATGGGACGTCCCGATATGCGTGACTGCGTGAGATATGCGATGACTGCGCCCAAAATCTCCTCGGTAATCGGAGAAGGTCTTGATTTTGCAAAGATCGGCTCTCTTATTTTTTCTTCTCCGGACACAGAAGCATTTCCTCTTCTTGAAGCCGCAAGGACGGCTATTAACATGGGCGGCTGCGCTCCGACAGCTCTGATAGCCGCGGATGAAGAAGCGGTGGACGCTTTTTTGAAGAAACAGATAGGATTTACAGATATTTCATCACTTGTCATTGAAACTCTTGAAAATCTTGATGTATCATATGATATGAGTATTGAAGCCGTGGCTGAATCGGACAAAGCGGCAAGAGAAATGTGCCGCGCGGGCATTGCAAAGATTAAACATTATATGTAAAGGTCGTGATCTTATTAGCGTTTGGTATATCGTTATTGCGCTTTTGGTTTTCGGAGTTCTGATATTTATACATGAATCGGGGCATTTTTTCGCCGCGCGTATATTCAAAGTAAGCATACGCGAGTTTGCGATAGGTATGGGACCGAAAATTTTTTCTCATGTATCAAAGAAAAACGGAATAAAATATTCGCTGAGACTCCTGCCGATAGGGGGATTTGTCAGTATGGTCGGAGAAGACGAAGATTCGGACGATGAAAATGCTTTTAACAAAAAGCCTGTGTGGCAAAGAATAATAATTACTTCAGCAGGCGCGTTCATGAATATATTTGTCGGAATCATCGTAATGGCGGTAGTTGTGGCTTCAAGTAAGTCGCTTGGATCAAATGTTATAGCGCTTCTTCCGGCAAACGAAAACGGAGTAAATTACTCTTATGAAGCAGGAATGCGCGTAGGAGATGAAATAATAAAAGTCGACGGAGTAAGAGTTCACATTGCAAACGAGACTCTCTATGAAATAATGCGCCGAGGAATAAATCCGATAGATATAACAGTGAGACGCGGCGGAGAGATTGTTACGCTGAAGAATGTTCAATTTCCGGTAATTACAGAAGAGGGAACAAATTTCGGCATGATAGATTTTAAGGTTTTGTCTGAAGAAAAAAACTTGGGAACTGTGCTGAAACATTCTTTTTTCAGATCCCTCTCTACAATAAAAATGATATGGGAGTCTCTTTATGATCTGATAACGGGACGGTACGGGCTTGACGCTGTTTCGGGACCTGTCGGCGTTACAAAGGCTCTCGGAGAGGCGGCGAAAGAGGGAGGTATGGATTTGTTGTACCTTGCCGTGATTATAAGTATGAATCTCGGTGTGATGAATCTTTTGCCTCTGCCCGCACTTGACGGCGGAAGACTTTTATTCCAAATAGTAGAAGTTGTGAGAAGACGGCCGGTAAAGCCCGAAATCGAGGGATATATTCACTTTGCCGGATTTGTCATTCTGATGATTCTTATGGTTATAATAGCGGTAAAAGACGTAATATCTCTGATATAGCGTGATTATTTTGAGCAGAAAGGCGAATGGCATATGACAGCACGAAAAAAAACAAGGATTGTTCGAGTCAGGGATATGGAAATCGGCGGAGGAACTCCGATATCCGTTCAGTCTATGACAAATATACCTGCGCATGATTTTGCGGGTGCAGTCAAGCAAATAAAAAAGCTTGAAGCCGCAAAATGCGATATAGTCAGACTTGCCGTTCCCGATACTGAAGCAGCGGATATATTCACTTACGCCAGAAAAGAGGGAGTAAAATGTCCGCTTGTAGCAGATATCCATTTTGATTATAAAATAGCTTTGGCAGCGCTGAGAGCGGGCGCAGATAAAATAAGGATAAACCCCGGAAATATCGGCGAAAAATGGAAAGTAAAAGAAGTTGCGAATGCCTGCTTAGAGGCGGGCGCACCGATAAGAATTGGGGTGAACAGCGGCTCTCTTCACAAGGAGCTTTTGAAAAAATACGGCGCTCCGACGGCTGAAGCTCTTGCCGAGTCAGCGCTTATCGAAGCTGAATCACTTGAAAGCTGCGGATTTTCCGATATTGTCATATCCATAAAGTCGTCTTCAGTCGATATAATGACGGAAGCCGCGAAAATAGTCTCCGAAAGAACAGATTATCCGCTTCACCTCGGAATAACGGAGGCGGGAGATAATTTTTCGGGACTAGTGAGAAGCTCAATCGGCATAGGTTCTCTTCTTCTTGACGGAATCGGAGACACGATAAGAGTTTCTCTTACAGCCGATCCCGTGGAGGAAGTTTATGCCGCATTTGAAATACTGAACTCTTTGGGACTAAATAAAAAAGGATGCATAAGCGTGGTTTCATGCCCGACCTGCGGACGGACAAAAGTAGATCTAATCAAGATCGGCAGAGAATATAAAGAAAAGATAAAAAATATTGATACCAACGGTAAGAATCTGAAAATAGCCGTTATGGGATGCGCCGTAAACGGACCCGGAGAGGCCAAAGAAGCGGATTTCGGTATAGCCGGAGGAGACGGCTTCGTTTTATTTTTCAGAGATGGGAAACCGGTCACGAGAATCCCGGAAGAAAATGCTGTTGATTTTTTAGTAAAAGAGACCGAAAAAGCGATTTCAGAATAAAGAAATCGGAGGAAAATCATGTCTGAGAACAAAAGTCGAACATTGCCTGACATATTTAAGAAGCTTGATGGAAAGCTCAGCGGGACGAGCCTTGAAATATTCAACAGTGCAACAAATGTAACGCTTAAAATAAGCAGAGAACAGCGAATAGCGGAAATCGGATGCACTCTTGCGAAACTTTATCCCAAAAAAGAGATATATGCTCTTGAAACAAAAATAAAAGAAGCGTATGAGCTTTCTTTCGTGCGAATTTTAACGCACTACGATAAAGAACTTTTCGCAATTGAATACATGAGCGAGATATTTATCGAAGCTGCCCGCGTCGGAATCGTGATAAACGGTTTTTTTGATAAATATAAAATAGAAAAAAACGGAGACGTACTGACAATATATATTCCGTTTTTAAACGGAGGAATAGCTCTTCTTGATCTTGCAAAATCCGCAAGGATAATTGAGAAAATAATCGAGAGTGAGTTTGGATTATCATATAAAGTTGAAATAAAAAAGAGTAAAGACGCAGATGAAGAGTATGCCGAATATATGGCAAGACAGCTTGAACGTCTGAACAGCGAATCCGCATATATTGCGGCTGAACACGAGCGCCTTGTGACGGAAACGGAAAATAAAGCAAAGGAAGCTGCTGAAGCAAAAGAAGAAGAAAAGCCGGTATTGCCGAGAGTTGCATCTCTTTTCGACGGCGATCAGAAAGCGCTTCAAATTGATGAAAAAACCGTAAAAAGCGGGAAAATGACGTTTGATTTAAGCGCTCCTTCTCTTGTATTCGGAGAAGAGTTCGATGCTTTTTCCGTTGTTCCGCTAAGATCAATAAACGGAACCGGAAAAAACATTATTATACTTGGTGAAGTTTTTGATATCCAGCAAAAAGAAACGCGCCGCGGCGACAAAGTTATGTTTACGATAGCAATTACAGACCGCGACGCGTCCATTTATATCAAAAAGACCGTTCCGATAGAGAACGCGGCAGAGACAGAGTCTATTTTTTCAAAAGGGAAAGCATACGCCGTGCGGGGACAAATCAAACGCGATACGTTTGATAATGAACTTTATATGCAGTATTCGGATATCATGAAAGTTTCCGTTGTCGAGCGTATGGATAAAGCCGAGAAGAAGCGCGTCGAGCTTCATCTTCACACATGTATGTCGCAGATGGACGCTACGACTAAGGCGGACGACATAGTAAAAACCGCGCATAAATGGGGACATCCCGCTATTGCGATAACTGACCACGGAAATCTGCAAAGCTTTCCTGTTGCGATGCTTGCGGCAGAGTCGCTTAACAATGAGATAAAAGTCCTCTACGGAGTTGAAGCATATTACGTAGACGATACGTCAAGGGCAGCGTATCGCGGTGAGGAAACGACATTCGACGATGAATTTGTAGTTTTCGATATAGAAACAACAGGTCTTTCTGCTGCTACATGCAAAATTACGGAAATAGGAGCGGTTATAGAGCGAAACGGCGAGATCATCTCTAAATTCAATTCGTTCGTCAATCCGGGAGTTCCGATTCCTCCGAATATCACGGAACTTACGGGAATAACTGATGAAATGGTTGCAGACGCTCCGCCTATAAAAGAAGTTCTGCGCGATTTTCTTGAGTATATAGGAGATCGTATGCTTGTGGCGCATAATGCGTCTTTCGACACCGGGTTTATACGACAGGCTGCGGAGGAGTGCGGTTATGAATTCAAAAATCCGTTCCTTGATACCGTAGCCGTGTCTAGATATATGAACCCGAATTTAAAGAATCATAAGTTAGATACTCTCGCAAAATATTATAAACTCGGAAATTTCAACCATCATCGCGCTTCGGACGACGCGGAAATGCTTTCTGCGATTTTTAACTGCATGACCGCCCGTCTTAAAGAAGAAGGAATAGACACTGTCTCAAGAATGAATTTTGCAATGGCAGAAAAAGCCGATCCGCTGAAGTTAAAGACATATCACCAAATAATACTCGTTAAAAATAAGGTAGGACTAAAGAACCTTTATAAGCTTGTGTCCGATTCTTATCTGAAGTATTACTACCGCCATCCCAGAATACCCAAAACACGCCTTGAGGAGCTCAGAGAAGGGTTAATCCTTGGATCCGCCTGTGAAGCCGGCGAGCTTTTTACGGCTATGATGGAGGGAAAACCGGAGGACGAGCTTATTGAAATCGCAAAGTTTTACGACTATCTCGAAATTCAGCCGATCTGCAATAACTCATTCATGATATCGGAGGGAAAAGTTAAGGACGAAGAGGACTTAAGAAACTTCAACCGACGTATTCTCGATATTGGACGTAAAGCAAACCGTCCGGTCTGCGCTACATGCGACGCGCACTATAAAAATCCAGAAGACGAGATATACAGAAGAATAATTCTTACAGGTTTAGGTTTCAAGGACGCTGATCGTGAAACAAAGCTTTACTTCCGTACTACGGAAGAAATGTTAGAGGAGTTTTCATATCTTGGAGAAGACGTCGCGCGCGAGGTCGTCATAGAAAACCCGAATAAGATAGCGGAAATGATAGAGAACGTTCGTCCTATTCCGCTTGGTAACTATCCGCCGCACATTGACGGCGCGGAGGAAGAGCTGACGGAAAAATGTCATTCTCTGGCCAAAGAGTTGTATGGGGATCCTCTTCCGAAAGTTGTTTCCGAACGTCTTGAAAGAGAGCTTGACTCAATAATCAAAAACGGCTTTTCGATCATGTACATAATTGCGCGTAAGCTTGTGGAGAACAGTGAATCAAAAGGATATCAGGTAGGTTCAAGAGGTTCTGTCGGTTCGTCGTTTGCGGCGACCATGGCAGGAATAACGAAAGTAAATCCGCTTCCGCCGCATTACAGATGCCCAAAGTGCCGATATACTGAATTTTTTACAAAAGGTGAAGTCGGATCGGGTTTTGACCTTCCGCCGAAGAACTGCCCGGTTTGCGGAACAAAATGCGTTCAGGACGGACACGACATCCCGTTTGAAACCTTTCTCGGTTTTAAGGGAGATAAAACTCCCGATATAGATCTGAACTTCTCAGGGGATGTTCAAGGAGACGCGCATAAATTCACGGAAGTCCTGTTTGGTGCGGGAAAAGCGTTTAAAGCGGGAACGATTGGCACACTTGCGGATAAAACGGCTTATGGATTTGCGGCAAAATTCCTTGAGGGAAAGGGAATATCGGTAAACCGTGCCGAAATGGACAGGCTTATTTCGGGCTGTCTTGGTACGAAAAGAACGACCGGTCAGCACCCCGGAGGCATCATCGTTGTCCCGAGAGAGTATGAGATATATGATTTCTCCCCCGTACAGCATCCCGCCGATGATCCCAATTCGGATATCGTCACAACGCACTTTGAGTTTAAATATCTCCACGATACCATACTAAAACTCGATATACTCGGACACGA
Organism: uncultured Eubacteriales bacterium; assembly: GCA_934462885.1. Taxonomy (GTDB): domain Bacteria; phylum Bacillota; class Clostridia; order Oscillospirales; family CAG-272; genus UMGS1696. The sequence continues at coordinate 7,085 of CAKSJC010000031.1, forward strand.
TATTCCCACTAAGTATAAAAGACTTGAAGAATATACGAATACAAGCGTACTTGACGTTCCGATGAGCGATCCTGCGGTATATAAGAGCTTTACGTCTAGCGAGCCTATCGGAGTAACGCCGGAGCAGATTGATTCAAAGACCGCGACTCTCGGACTTCCGGAAATGGGAACACGGTTTATCCGCGGAGTATTAATGGAAGCTCAGCCGAAGAACTTTGCCGATCTTTTGCAAATATCCGGACTTACGCACGGAACAGGCTGTTGGCTCGGAAATGCGGAAGAGTTGATCAATAATAAAATATGTACCGTATCGGATGTTATCGGATGCCGAGATGATATCATGATGACGCTGATACATAAATACGGGATTGAAAAAAGCCTTTCTTTCAAGATTATGGAGTTCGTCAGAAAAAACAAAAAAGGCGGTATAATCCCGGCTGAAATGCAGGATACGATGCGCGAGCACGGCGTTCCGCAGTGGTATATAGATTCTCTTCAAAAAATACGTTATATGTTTCCGAAAGCTCACGCCGCGGCGTACGTTATCGACGCTATAAGGCTGATGTGGTATAAGATTTACTATCCCGTTGAGTTTTACGCGGCGTATTTCACGGCTGCTCCCGACGGATTCGACGGAGAGGTAGTAATGGGAGGACGTGATCATGTAAAGAGCGTTCTTAACGACCTTAACAAGCGCCGAATGGAGATATCTCAGAAAGAGGCGGATCTTGCGGACGCGCTTATGCTCGTCAACGAATACTACCAGCGCGGCTACGAGTTTCTTCCGGTTGACATCTATAAATCTCACTCATCAAAGTATCTTCCGGAACATGGGAAAATAAGACTCCCGTTTTCCTCACTTCCCGGAGTCGGAGGAACCGCGGCGGAAAATCTTATGAACGCCATGCACGGCGGAGACGTGTTCTCAATTGACGAACTCAGGGCTAAAGCGAAAGTTTCCAAAACCGTAATGGAGATACTTGAGAAAAACGGTGCGCTGCGCGGTATATCGAAAACGAATCAGATTTCGATGTTCGGATGATGCGTGTTTTTCAAAAAAGCTTATTTCTGTCTTAGTATGAACGAGCTTTTTAAATAAAAAAACTGCTGGATAAAATAAGAATTAAATAAAAAACCTCCGCATATGTATTAACAGAGTTAATTTACGCGGAGGTTTTATCGTGACAGACACATCTATTTACCGTGATATAGCAGGAAGGACAGGCGGAAACGTGTACATCGGCGTTGTCGGACCTGTCAGAAGCGGAAAAAGCACCTTTATAAAAAAATTTATGGAAAGCGTGGTTATCCCGAATATAAAGAGCGATTTCGAAAGAGAACGTTCGCGAGACGAACTGCCGCAGAGCGCCGGCGGAAAAACCGTCATGACGACCGAGCCCAAGTTTATTCCCGATGAAGGTGTAAAGATTACGTTTAGCGACGACACTTCGATGAGAGTGAGAATGGTCGACTGCGTCGGATATATCATTCCGGAAGCGCTCGGAACGTCAGAGGACGGTAACGCGAGAATGGTTCATACACCTTGGCATAAAGATCCGGTTCCGTTTGAAGAAGCGGCGGAATACGGAACTAAAAAGGTCATAAATGAATACGCAACGATCGGAATGCTTGTTACGACAGACGGTACGATCGGAGATTTTCCACGCGACAACTATACCGGAGTTGAGGAGAAGATAGCTGCGGAACTATCGTCTCTCGGAAAACCGTTTGTTATAATCTTAAACTCCGCGCACCCGGAGACTGAGGAAGCCGTAAAGCTGGCAATGAGTCTTGAAAAAAAATATAAGACTCCCGTAGCGCTTGTGAACTGTATGGATCTGAACTCAGAGGATGTATGGCATATTATGGAAATGGTTCTTGATGAATTTCCGGCGAAAGAAGCCGATATTTTCTTTCCTGCATGGACTGCGGTTCTTCCGGAAGATCATATCCTGAAAAAAGAAATAACAAAAGCCGTTACAGAGGCAAGCCATACAATGAAAAGACTTCATGATATGAAAAAGGGCTTTTCGGAGAGCTTGGCTTTGGGAATGACAAAAGCGGCGGAAAAATGCGGAGACTATGATGATACTCCGAAAATAACCATGAAATCGGCGGACGCAGGTGAGGGAAAAGCCGTTTTTGAAGTCAGCTTTCCGGAGAAACTGTATTTTGACATCATATCCCAAATGACCGGTATCCCGATGTCCGACGAGAGCGCTCTTCTGAGATCTCTTGAAGAGCTTTCGGCGGCAAAGCGTGAATTTGACAAATACCGCGAAGCGATAGAAAATGCTATTGATAAAGGATACGGAATCGTTATTCCGGAAACGGAAGACTTGAGTCTGGAGGAGCCGGAGATCGTAAAGCAGTCGGGCGGTTACGGGGTAAGGCTCAAAGCCTCTGCCTCGTCTATCCATATGATAAAAACAAATATCGAAACAGAGATAAATCCAATAGTGGGAACAGAGCAGCAGTCGGAAGAAATGGTAAACTATCTTATGAAGGAATTTGAAGATGATCCGAATAAGCTGTGGAGTTCGAATATGTTCGGACGTTCGCTTTTTGAACTTATAAACGATGGCGTTCATGCGAAACTTTCGCATATGCCGGATGATGCAAGGCAAAAGTTCGGAGAGACTCTTTCAAAGATAATAAACGACGGCAGTCAGGGGTTGATTTGTATTATTCTGTAAAAATGACGACATAAAACATATGTCGTAAAATGGGATAAACATACCTCAGTAGTAAAGTTGCGCCTCGGGATTGGGGAGGGTTTCTTTAATTATAGGCTGTATATTATCCCCACTCAATAATGAAGCGGTAAATCAAAAAACGGGAGTCTTTATAAAGATTCCCGTTTTTCTTTTTTTGTTATATTGACTTAAAAATTGAGTCAAAAGCATCAGCGTAGTATTCAGCAATAAGAGAAGCGCCTGCGGGCGTTGGATGAACGCCGTCTTTTGCCCAGCTTGTGGGATTGATTCCGATGCAGTGAGATGCGAATATTCCGTCAAGCGGTACAAATACATCCGCAAACTCTCGCGCAAGTTTTCTTGTTATCTGAATTTTCGGATCAAGATCGATTCTGAAAAAGTCCTTTTCGGCAAATGGAAGAAGAAACTGTTCAAGAATCATGATTTTTGCGTTTGTTTTTTTCTTTGTTTCGGTGAGTATATAGTGGTAGCTTTCCTCATATTCTTCAGATGTTTTCCAGTTTTTCTCATTTGCTCTGTGCCATGTGTCGTTTACACCGATAAGAATTGAAACAAAATCAGGGGAGAGATCGGTACAATCTTCTTTCCATCTTTTCTGAAGATTGCTCGTTTGATCTCCGCTTATACCGAGATTTATGAATTCAAAATCAGTGTCGGGATGACGTGAAGCTATAAGAGACGCGGCATATTTGGGATATCCGTTGCCCATATTGTGATAATCGCTGTAATCGCGTCCGGCATCGGTGATGCTGTCTCCTTGAAATAGAATTCTCATGATTTACTCCTTTAAGAATAATTTTGAATGTTTATTCCTTTTGCTATTTTATCATAAGATCCGCTGCATTTCAATGCCCGCTCGAAAGTTTTATTTTAAAATCGAAAAAAACTATTTATTGTTTCTTAATTAGTTTTTTATTAAATTAGAGTTGATTTTTTATACAAAAAAATGTACAATATTATAACATAAAAAGAAAAAGCAGGAAAGAGTATGTTAAAGAAACTAAAAAAACTGGCATTCAGCCGAGTATTTATTGTTGGACTGCTTATTGCGTTGCAATTCGCGGTAATTCTTGTAGCTTCTATTCAGTTCAGACGTTTTTTTATTGTTTATTATTTTGTTTCTCTTATCCTTTCCCTAATTTTCACATTAAAGATTCTGAATACAAATCAGAATATTGCATATAAGCTTGCGTGGATTGTCGTAATACTTATTTTTCCGATATTCGGTGTGTCTGTGTATACAATTTTCTGCGGAAATATGATATCAGAGCGGCAGAGGAAGAAAATGGAGATGATTTCAACTCTTACAAAACCCGCGCTCGATGATAATCAAGATGTTTCGGCAGAATTAAAAAAGATATCTTCTATTGCCGCCAAACAAACTGCGTATATAAAAAATGCGACGTTCTGTCCGCCGTATAAAAACTCTGATACTACTTATTTCCCATCCGGGGAAGAACTGTTTAAATCCATGATTTCTGAAATTGAGAAAGCGGAAAAGTATATTTTTCTCGAATATTTCATAATAGGATACGGTGAAATGTGGGGGAAAATATACGACATTTTAAAAAGAAAAGTTTCTGAGGGCGTTGATGTTCGCGTCATATACGACGATATCGGGTGCATTACAAAACTTGAGCGCGATTTTGCCGTGAAGCTTGAAGCAGATGGGATAAAGTGTAAAGTTTTCCATAGATTTATTCCGGTTCTTTCGGCAAGACAGAATAACAGGGATCATAGAAAAATATGCGTTATTGACGGAATTTGCGCTTTTACCGGCGGAATAAACCTTGCCGATGAATATATTAATGTTATTGAGAGATTCGGTTATTGGAAAGACAATGCGGTAATGGTGAAGGGAAGCGCGGCATGGAGCTTTACTGTAATGTTTTTGTCAATGTGGGACTATCTATGCGGAAAGGAGCAGAAAGATCGAGGAAACTACGATATATACAGACCGTCAGCGTCAGTTACAGAAAGTTTTTGCGGAAACGGCTTCGTTCAACCGTATACCGATAACCCGCTTGACGGGGAGCCGGTCGGAGAAAACGTTTATATCGGCATGATTGAGGGGGCTCGCGATTATGTTTGGATAACAACACCGTATCTCATTATAGATGAGCAGATGGAACAGACGTTGTGCCGAGCTGTGCGCAGCGGCGTGGATGTAAGAATAGTAACTCCGGCAATACCGGATAAAAAAATTGTTTTCGAAACTACAAAATCCTTTTATCCGAATCTTATCGCGAAAGGCATTAAAATATACGAGTATACACCCGGCTTTATTCACGGCAAAACATTTATCTGCGACGATAAATACGCTACTGTCGGCAGCGTAAATCTTGATTACAGAAGTTTATATTTGCATTTTGAGTGCGGACTGTGGATGTACAAGACCGATTCGATAGCAGATATAAAGAAGGATATGGAAAACATATTTGCAGAGAGCAAATATATCACAGAAAGTAAAAACCGTGTGACAAGACAGGTTTTCAGAGGAGTTCTTGAACTTCTTGCACCTCTTATGTAATAAAAACAACCGACGCTCTTTCCTCCACTGAGGCAAGAGCGTCGGTTACATAAAACGGAGCTATTATCCGATACATTTTGTGAAAAAGTGATTGGATAAGGCAGATTTTCAGTTGTCGGAAGGCGTTAGATATTCGCTGTTTTTCTGCTGACCCTTAAAGTTCATTTGGCGAAGAACTTCATAGACCCCGATAGCCGCCGAGTTTGAAAGATTAAGACTTCTGAGAGATTCTCTCATCGGAATCTTGACGCATCTGTCGAGATTCCGATGAGAGAATCTCTCAGAAG
>CAKSJC010000032.1 GCA_934462885.1 uncultured Eubacteriales bacterium
TTATTAATGCCTCCGGAGAAAGATGCGTCACTATAAACGACGAAGGTCTTCTTGAACTCACACTCAACACCGAAAAAACCATAAACGTAATAGAGAAATTTCTTAATTTTGCTGAAAACGAGAAGGTTGCTCTCCCCTATCAGCGCATTGAATACACAGACTCTCTTCTTATAAATATGTTCTCGCAGGATCAAGCGCTCTTTGTAACTCAGCTTATTAAAACCGCGCCGAAGCTCCGCGATATGGATACAAACTTCGGTATTCTTCCCTTCTTCAAGTATGATGAAGTACAGAATCAGTACTACTCGCCGATAAGCTCATTCTTCTCAGTATTCGTCTGCATTCCCAACGCTCAGAAAAACGTTACAAGAACAGGTATAGTTACCGAAGCTCTTGCCAACGAGTCTCTCTACGGCGGTCTCACGGAAGCTTACTACGACAGAACTCTGAAGGGTATCACGACACGTGACCGCGAATCGCAGGAAATGTTAGACCTTATATTCGCTAACCGTATATACGACCTCGGCTGGTTCTACGGCGTAGGAGAGTATCATGAATCAGTAATGGATATGCTTAGATATAAGAACAACAATTTTGCTTCAATGTACAAGTCAACTCTCAGATATGCAAACCGTGCAATCCAACTAATAAACGACACATACACGGATTCAAAGATAGTTCGTGAAATGGCTGAGGCAGCCGCAAAAAATCAGCAAAAATAGTTTAGGCGTAGACTAAAGTCTTTGAAAATTTAATCATTAGCCCGTGAAGCCATATTTTTGACTTCACGGGCTTTCTTTTGTTTGTGAAAGAATTTTATAATCTATGCCATCAAACTGTCATAAAACTTACTATATTTCCGCGCACGGGCTCCCCTTCCATGAAGCTTTTTGCGTTGTTGAGAGTTGTCTCGCTGATCGCTTCAAGAGCTTCGTGTGTAAGAAATCCCTGATGTGACGTCACGATCACATTCGGAAAAGAAAGAAGCCGCGCCGTCACAGAGGTAGCCAAAATATCATCTTCGCGGTTTTCAAAAACGTTCTCGCTTTCTTCTTCATACACGTCAAGACCGACTCCGGCAAATTTATGAAGCCTTATTCCCTTGATAAGATCATTCGTGCTGATAAGCGCTCCCCTTGAGGTATTTACAAGTATTACGTTGTCTTTCATTTTTTCGATCGCATTAATATCTATCATATGATACGTTTCATCGGTAAGCGGGCAATGCAGCGATATCAGATCGCTCTCGCGGAGAACTTCGTCAAGCGTTCGATAGCTCACAAAGTCGAGAGAGGGATTCTGATATTTATCATATGCTATTACTTGCATTCCCAGTCCGTGGCACGCTCTGCACATAGCGGCTCCAATCTTTCCGGTTCCGACTATCCCGGCTGTCTTTCCGTAAAAGTTGAATCCCGTAAGTCCCTGCAAACTGAAATTGTTCTCTCTGACTTTGATATATGCCTTGTGAATATGGCGGTTTACCGCAAAGGCAAGCGCAAGAGCGTGCTCCGCTATTGCTTCGGGGGAATATCCCGGTACACGCATAACAGTAATACCGTATCGATCTGCGGCTTCAAGATCAACGTTATTAAATCCTGCGCACCGCATAAGTATCAGTTTAACCCCGCTCTCTCCGAGTATCTTCACAACATCCCCGTTTACATCTGACGCTACGAACAGACACACTGCGTCATATCCCTCCGCAAGCTTTGCCGTGTGAGCGGATATATCTGTCTTAAGGTAGTCTATCTTTATTTCCGGATACCTTTCCTTTATATTGTCAAACGCCTCCGAATCATAAGGCTTTGTATCGTAAAAAAGTATTTTCATACATTATACCTCGCAGTTATTTATCTTTAGTTTTTTATTCGTATTTATTATAAGTAAAAAGAGAAAAAATATCAATTCTCACCCGGAGAAAAAATGTCCAAAACAGGAAAAATTACCCGACTTGGACATTTTAATTGTCTCTCAATAATGAAGCTGTGTCTCGGAGGTTGCGTGACTGCATCAGACTCGAGAGTGGGGCGGTTTTCTTTAATTCTTAAACTAATAAAATCCCCATTTTTAATCTGCCGTGGATCCTAATGTCAGCCGTGTATTAGGGAAAGCGGTCTTTGCGCATGAAGTACATACGCGTCAATGAGGTTACAATCGTCAAAAAGCATGATATCTCGCAAATCAGTCATGTTTTCCGGAGAAAAACCGTCATTCTCTCCGCAAACAATAATACACATTTTAGGCGTACATTTATCTTTTATCTGACTCCATAGCACCGCGGCGTTAAACTCCCCGTAAGTATTTTTATTATACGGTATCATAAAGATATCGTCAAACTTACCTTGTTCACTGAGAACAATAACGACACAGCCGGCACATCCTCGGAAATTAAGAAACCAATCGGCAAGAAACGAAACATGATAAACGTTTATTTCTCCAATCTCGCGGAAGCGTACAAGTATACGCTTCGTCATTTCGTCAGGCAAGGAGGATAAAAACTCAGCGCTTTTCTTCCCCACTCCTTCAACGTTTAAGAGTTCTTCGGAAGACGCGTTTATGACTCCCCCAACGCTTCCGAATCTGTCGATGAGCGCGTGACCCGCAGGATTCGTGTTGCTTCGCGGTATTACTTCATATAGGATTTGCTCCAAAACTTCATGAGGTCTGTAATTGTCAAATCCGTCGTGCATGAAGCGCTGCGCCATTCTGGCCCGATGTCCGGAATGCGTATTAGCGTTTTTTACTCTTTTTTTCTCAATGTCTGACATTTACTTATATTTCCTCTTAATTAAAAATTACTCAACTCCTACCGCTCTTAAGTACATTTTTGCCCAAGCATTGCTGTTTGCCGCCTGAATATTGTTAACAAAAATTATATCGGTTATATCGTAATCCTTGAACTGTTCATATATGTTGAAAGAAGCATATCTTACGTCAACTACGATTATATTTCCGTAATTTTCGCAGAGGAAAGGAACAAACGCGTTACCGAAAGAATCTTTCAGAACGAGAGCCGTCTTATCCTGAGGATTGTCCGGAACATTTATTATAGTACACGGATTATCTCCGGCTATAAACGCAACATATGTTTTATTGCCAAGAAGCACCGATGAATCATATGTGTTGACAGCTCCGTTTTGCGCAGTCACGGTCATCGTGTGCGGTTTTTTTGATACAAACGCTTCAATTGAATCGCTGAAATTTTTTACACGCTCGTCGTATGTGTATTGGTACATACTTCCGCTGTATGAGTCATTCAACAATGTATAATCGAAATCTTCAAGGGCAGTCGGCTCAAATCCCACAGATTTTGCGAATGCGCAATATGCGTAGTATGCGCCTCTTTGAGTCCAGTGGTGATCCGTTCTGAAAAAAAGATATTCATCACGGTGCTCGTACATTTCCGAATACGTGTCGACAAAATTGACACTAGGATCGGTCAAAGCGCTCATTTTATTAAGTATCTCTTTCTGATCCGGTATTTTCGCCTTGACTTCCGGATTATCGACAACCATCGAAGACACCGGAGCTATAACTATACTTACCCTTGTATCTCCGCCGAACAGATTCTTGTAATATAACGCCGTCTTTGTATAAGTCTCGGCGTTTGTCGGAGAATAGTATCCCTGCGTATAAACTGCGTCACCGTATATAAACATACCGTCCGTCAGAAAATCGGCGTGTCCGTCGTTTGAAGTCGATGAGGAGGCGTTCATCGCAGTCACTGTAACATCGCATGAAACAGACGTCTCGCCGTGCGAACACGTTACAGTACAATTTCCCTCAGAAATGCCTTTTACATCAATCGATCCGTCGTTCTTTACAGAAACTGACGCTATGGCAGCGTCGGAAACTTTCCACTCTGCTAAAGCGGGATCAAAATCTGCATCATCCGATAAAACGCTCAGCGCCGCTCCGCTTCCCACAGTAAGCTTGAGAGTTTTCTTTGAAATCGTCAATTTCTCGGTTATTTCCTTAGACTCTTCTTCGGTATCATCATTATTTTTCAGACTATCAAAGGCTTCGTTGAGCCTGTCCGAAATATCGTCGGACTCGTCTCCGTCATGTTTTTTCGTCGGGTCGAGAAGCACAAAACTTTCGTCTCCGCCGAGAGAATAATTAAATCCGCGGAGCAGATCCATTTTTTTTGACAAAGCAACGAGATGATCTCTGTAAATAAACGTATCGGATACAAACAGCGATATTTCTTTGAAGTATGATCCGTTCACAAGCGAATTTACAGAAAACTGCGGCATTTCGGCAAGCTTTCGTTTTTCCGTCAATGATTCTGTCGGACGCTCGGGCTGTATTATGTTAGCTATCGCCAGACTGCCGAAAAACGCGGCAACAAGGCAAAGACAAATTATATCTGTAATTTTGTTTTTCAATTCTCATCACACCTTTCGGTTTAGCGATAATCAGAAACGGAAGTAAAGGAACGGATCATATGTGTTTCCGACAAGTCTTACGGTAGCGGCTGATATAAGAACCGTCACAACAACCGTTTTTATGACGCGCTCGGCGGAATACGATATCTTAAATCTTTCCTTTGCGGCTTTCCAAAGCGCCGGAATTATCGGAGCGGAGAACAAAATTCCGATCACAAGTATGACGGCATTTTCCATGATAATGGAATTTGTAAAGATATCGCTCACCGCTGTACATCCGATGCCGAAAAGATATCCTATATTTTTCAGAAGATCATGATCAAAATAGAATACCGCAAATCCGAAAACCGTAAGAAAAGCGACGTAAACATGCTTTATTATAAACTCAACCGGTTTCGCCATTTTATCAAAAAGACCAAGCAGCACTTTTTTTTCAATAAGAAGCATCACTCCGTAGAAAACTCCCCACAAAATGAAGTTCCAAGAAGCTCCGTGCCAAAGTCCGGTAAGAAACCACGTCACAAGTATGTTTCTCACATGATGCCGTCTGTTTCCTCCGAGAGGAATATAAACATAATCCCGGAAAAATGTTCCGAGAGAAATATGCCATCGTCTCCAGAAATCGGTCACAGATCCCGACGCCAGCGGATAATTGAAGTTTTCGTTAAACCTGAAACCGAACATTCTTCCAAGCCCGATAGCCATATCTGAATATCCCGAAAAATCGTAGTATATTTGAAGCGTAAAGAATACCGCTCCGACCCATCTCGCCAGTGTCGTTACCTCCGCAAGTCCGTACAGAGAGGTCACAACGCTGTCGAAGCAGTTAGCTATAAGAACTTTTTTTGCAAGTCCCTGCGCAAATCTGAAAAGTCCTTCGTTGAAGTCGTATATGTCGACTTTTCGATCCGAGAGCTGAGATTCAATATCTTTGTATCTGACAATCGGTCCTGCGATAAGCTGAGGAAAGAACGAAACATATAAAAGAAGCTTAAAAAAGGATCTCTGAACATATGCGTCTTTTCTGTAAATGTCGATAACATAAGACATAGACTGAAAGGTAAAAAAGCTTATACCTATCGGCATAACGACAGACACGGCAGGAAGAGAAAGTCCCGTCAGCGTGTTAAACGTATCGACGAAAAAGCCTAAATACTTATAAAATACAAGTACCGACAGGTTTGATATTACGGCCACAGCGAGCCATAGCTTTTTTGCCGTTCTTCTTCGCCTGGAGTTAATAATCAGACCGAAGATATAATCCGCGAAAACAAGTCCTATCATCAAAAGTATGCAGACAGGCTCTCCCCACGCATAAAAAATAAGAGAGAATACGACCAATACTCCCCGTCTGTACGCATTATTATTTATTATAAAATATGCCAAAAACAACAGCGGCATAAATATATACAGAAAAACCAAATTTGAAAAGACCATTTCAGTTTGCCTTTCATACCGTACTGAGTGACCGCAATTCACATCGTTTATCAGAAGCATCATTCTTCGACATATATGCTCCAAAGTATCAATATTATATCATTTTTTTCTTTGTTTGTAAACAAAGAAGCATTGTCACAAAATATTTTTACAAATGAATAATTTTGTATTTTTATGAAAAAATTTTCTTGACAAAATTCCTTTCCGACTGTGATTTTTATACAAAAAAAGCGCTGCTTCAATTGTTTTTCCGCAGCGCATATTTTTAATTATTCACTCATTATCAGCCTGTATACATCATCCGTATCGTACGCAAAAATTCTTGCGCCTTTTTCGAGAAGAAACTCGCGGTCGCGGAATCCCCAAAGGACAGTTATGCAGTCCATTCCGGAGTTTTCGGCGCTTTCGACGTCTACTTCCGAATCTCCGATATAAACGCAGTCTTTCGGTAATACGGAAAGCTTATCTGCCGCGTAAAGTATCATATCGGGAAACGGTTTTCGTCTTATTCCGTCGCTCTCCCGCTCTCCGAAAGCATATTTTACAGACGGGAAATACTTTAAGCTCAATTCTTTTACGGAAATATCCGGCTTATTTGACACGACGGCTACCGCTACTCCGTTTTTCTGAAGCTTATCAATGAGTTCGCGTATCCCGTCATACGGCGCAGTTTTAACGTCGCTGTGTGCGGAATAGTAAGCTCTGTATTCCTTTACAGCCGCGTTGAAATTCTCGTCACCGTACCCTCCCGGAAGAGAACACGCGATGAGTCGGTCAACCCCGTTTCCTACGAATCGTCTTACTTCATCCATAGTTCTCTCTTGATAATTGAACTTTTTCATTGTATGATTTACGGCGAGATACAAATCCTCAAGTGTATTTAATATCGTGCCATCCATATCGAATATTGCGGCTCTATATTTCATTTATTTTTCCTCCTCATCCGTAAAACTCCAAGTATATCCTGCAGACGTATGAAATAAACCGACGTTTTACATGTAAGTTCAGCCGTGATTTGATTCTGTTAATTTTCATACCGTGGATATGTGTTATGTTTTTTGTTGAGGTATAATAAAACTGTTTTTTGCGTATCATCGTTGATTTCTACGACATCGCACAGCCTCATTTCCCTTTTACTACTCAGTGATTTGGAGCAATTTTGCTTTCTTTTTCAAGCTGTGGAGTTTGATCGAGTAGAACACTGTATGAACGGCTGACGTTATCGTCCACGATATCGGGTACGAGATATACAGTATTTCAAGAGTTCCGACAGACGCGAAAACCGTATATATCCACACGATTCTGAAAACGCATGATCCAACGAGGGATGTTATCATTGGTATTACCGACATTCCCATGCCGCGCTGCGCTCCGCACATTACTTCCATTATACCGCAGGTAAAATACGGCAACGCACAATATACCAACCGTTTTACCGCATACGGAACCGCTTCCGGATCATGAGGCAGATATATTCCGACCAGCGGAGCCGCAAATACTACCACAACGACTCCCATCACGATTCCTACCACCGACACGGCGGAAGCGCAAATCAACACTACTTTATTTATTTTATCGTACTCTTTTGCACCTACCGCCTGTCCGATAAACGTGAGGGATGCTTGGCTCACGGAGTTCATAGCGGTATAAATAAAACCGTCAAGGCTCTGCGCCGCGCCGTTTCCCGCCATAACGAGAGAACCGAATGAGTTGATCGAGGACTGTATAACTACGTTTGAAAGCGAGAACACACATCCCTGAAGTCCTGCAGGAAGCCCAACCGCGATTATCTTTATCAGTTTATCCTTGTGTATGCGGAGTTTTCTGAAATCTATCTTACAGCAGTCGTTAAGATGCGTCATATATACAATGATCAATACAAGAGAAATGTACTGTGAAATAACGGTCGCCCATGCTACTCCCGCAACACCCATATGAAGATTAGCTACAAAAATGATATTCAGTATTACGTTTATAATACCTGATACTGAAAGAAAATAGAGAGGTCTTTTTGTATCTCCCACCGAACGGAGTATGCTTGCACAGAAATTATAAACAAGCATTCCGGGTGTACCGACAAAGTAAATGGCAAGATACTCCGTAGCAAGAGAAAGAACATCATCAGGCGTATCCATCCATTTAAGGAACGTTCCGGAATAAATAATGCCGATCGCTCCGATTATGATCCCGCATATAATGCCCACAAGAACCGACGTATGTACGGTCTTTTCAACCCCGCGTCCGTCTCTCGCCCCGAAATCGTGAGCTACGGCAACCGAGGCTCCGACGGTAAGGCCGAGAAATGCGTTTAAGATAAGATTAATAAGCGCACCGGTCGACGTAACAGCCGCAAGAGCCTTCGAACCGTCGTAATGTCCGACGATAATGCCATCCGCAGCGTTATATATAAGCTGCAAAATACCGGTAAGCATAAGCGGTATAACAAATCTAACTATTCGTCCGATAAGAGAATGTTTTTTTTCAGCTTTGTTTTGCATTATACACCTCTTTTAATAAAAGTCGTATCAAGTGACAATTATATCACTTGATACGAAATAAAGCAATATTATATAATACATTTTTTTCACAGCAGAATGATACACGGTTTAGCAAAAACACAAATAATCCCGTAAAAAGATACTTAAAAAATGATTGCATTATATAACAAATCGGAAAAACATTACGAAATTTTTTTCTCAAGCTTCCTTTCAAAAGTTCTCAAACCGAAAAGAAGTATAGCTTATACAAACTATTCGAGAAAAAATCATTAATTTGCTATTTTCTCAAGTGAAAGTTTTTCAATATTGCGCGGGGATACTTTTTGAAAGTATCCCCGCGTTAAATACAGCAAATCATTTTTTTGCTTCTTGAGATTATTTCAGCATTTCCTGTCCGCCGGTTACGGGAACTGCCTGACCTGTCTCATAAGCCTGTCCTATTATATACTTGACTGCTTTTGCGACGTCTTCTATGCGGCAGCCTCTTCCGAGCGGAACCTTTGCCTCGTAAAATTTGCGTACATCATCGGTCGTTTTCGCTCCGGGAACTTTTCCGGCATTGAGATACTGGACGAAAAGTCCCTTTACCGGGTCTGACCACAACGGACCGTCAAGGAAATTGCCGGGACATACTGCGTTTACTTTTATACCGAAAGGTGCAAGTTCAAGGGCAAACGATTCCGTAAGTCCTATACCTCCGAACTTGCTTCCTGCATACGCAAAGTTTTTATTCGATCCGGAAAGTCCGGATTTTGAGTTTATTTCTATAATATCGCTCATATATTCCGGAGATACGGCACGCTGTATCTTCATGACAGCGGAAGCGTACTTTGCACAGAGGAAGTACGCTGTATAGTTCACCGACGTTACGAGTTCGAAATTCTGCTTTGTCATCTCTTCGAGAGATCCTGCACGAACGATTCCCGCATTATTTACAAAAACGTCAAGCCCTCCGAAAGAAAGAACTGCTTTTTCGATCATTAAGCGAACGCTTTCTTCATCGGATACGTTTGCGGCTACCGCAACTGCGGGAGCCCCCGTATCTTTTTTGATTGCTTCCGCCGTAGATTGAGCGCCGGCGTAATTCATATCCGCTATAACGACTGCCGCGCCCTCAGCTGCAAGGTAACGCGCGATACCTTCGCCAAATCCCTGAGCGCTTCCGGTTATAACTGCAATCTTGCCCGCAAGCGGCTTCTTTTCACATGAAATGACAGGAATTTTTTTATCAATATAATCTGCGATCGATGAAGAAAGAGGTCTGATTCCTCCGAAGTTTTCGGCTTCCTCCGTAATAGCTATATTGTCAAGGAATACTTCCGCCGCGTTCTTTGCTTTTTCGTAAGTTGATCCAAGCGCAAACATACCGACATCCTTTACAAAAACAATCTTCGGAAGATTTCCGTTTTCTTCTTCAAATTTTGCAAATGCTTCCTTTACCGTCTCAATATCGGCACACTCAAGGAAAAGCGCTGCTTTCCCGCAGTACATAACGTGGTCCGGGGTCGTCGGAGCGGATACTTTCAAAAAATTCTCCCGAGATTTAGCAAGAGACATGACTTCTCGGTTTGCAGTGAATACCGCAAATGCTTTCCCGTTTTTATCGTATGTCATGCGAAGTACGGGGGCGATTTTTGCCGCTGCCGTTTGATCAAATTCACATTCGGAAAAATCGGGGCCTTTCTTTATTTTTGCATCAAGCTTGTTCATAAGTTCACCGACCGTAACGTCGATTTCCTCTGTCGAATCCGCAGTGAAGAACACGCCGTGATTTTCGACAAATACGCACTGAGCGTGAGCATGCTTTCCCTCAAGAGCTTTTTTTACTTTCATCGAAAGTGCGTATCCGGGGATGCATTCATCGACCCAGATCGAATCCGGGAACATTTCCGCAGCCTCAGCCTTACCGTTTTTCGAGCAGGTAAGAGCGTTTACCGCAGTCGGATGTACATGAAGCACGAATTTTCCGGGAAGAACTTCATGAACAAAAGTTTCGACCGACGGAATCTTTCCGTCGTCCCACTTTGTCTTAGCGCTCATGACTTCTGAAAATGCTTCTTTTTCCGCCCCCGCCGCGTCTTCACTGTAACTCTTTATAAGGGACACGTCCAGCTTATCGCGGAAAAGAGAAGTGAATCCTTCTTCGGTGATATCCGTGAGAGATGCTCCGCTTTTTTTTATGTAAAGCGTTCCGCCTTCTTTAAGCGAGGTATTCCCTCCGCCGGCAATAACAAAAGACGGCGTCTTTCCGTATTTGTCAGTCATTGCAATAAGTTTTTCCATACTCATTTTTATATACCGTTCCTTTCGGTTTATTATTCTTTACAGTATCTCCGTGCCGCATTGCACGGGTTTTCGATTCGCCTTAGCTTTACAGCTTATTCTTTATATCCTCCGAGCGCGGCATACAACTTCACTCGCTCCGAAAGAGCGGGATAACTTGCTTTTGTTTCGTCCGAGAACATAGAGCGCGACACGTCGACGCTTGCTTCTTTTTCATGTCCGATAAGCGCGTATGTAGCTTCTCTGAGATGAGAGTACATAGGATTTTCAAGAGCCTTGCATATAAACGACTGACGCGGGGAATTTATATCTTCACCTGATATCTCAAAGAGTCCGTATTTACGGCAAAGCTTTATAATGCGGGATAACTGCTCTTGGGTATTTCTCGTCGGCATATATGTAACTGCCGAGAATCCGCAATTTACGAGAACCTCAAACAACTCGTCAATGTAGCTATCTTCAAATTTTTGAGCTTTTTTGTCTCCTGTCGGGGATTTATCGACATCTCCGAGATATGCGTAAGCCGAGATAGCCCCAAGTTCTTTGGCAAGAGCGGTGAAATCTTTTATATTCATACACTCATCAGTCGCCTGAACGTAAAAGCTTCCGACAAGATGTCCTTTCAACACGCCGAGAATATCAAAATCATAATAATTTTCGGGAGCTGACAGAAGCTTTTCGCGTGTAGACTCAGACATTTTCGCTCCGGTTATCTTTTCGATAAAGCCGCAGGCTTTTTCGCGGTCGGGATCAAGAGAAATTATCTTTTTCGTAAGAGCATAACAAATATGTCTCTCCGTCACGCTTCCTCCGTTGCGCGCCATTGATAGCGGATACACATCCGCGTCAAAGTCCAGCTTTATTCCGGCGTCACAAACAATATCGTTTATTTTCTCGCACATTTTGCGGTTTCGCGCATTTCTCTTTTCACGAAGAGGAGCAAGGATCTCTTCCGCACGATCGATATTCTGATGTGGAATACCGTGCATTGCCACGTAAGCGCAAGAGAGTTGATCGGGATTATTTATCCTCTTTCCGACAAGAGATGTTCCCTCAACATTGACTCTGCATTCAAAACCGCACGTTACGGGCATATCCATGATCTCTCCGGCACGGATGAATTCGCGGATTCCGGCTACGCTGTCATGATCCATGATTCCCGCCGTTGAAAGACCGGCCTTCCATGCATTAAACACTGCCGAAGTCGGCGTATACGGAGAAAACGAGTACGACGTATGGATATGATTATTAACAAATATCCCGCGCGGCGGAGCATTGATCTCTCCGAGATCGGCTTTTTTCTTTAACTCCGCGAGAGCCGAAAGTCTCTTTTCGGCGCCTACCTCACAGCTTCCTATAATTTCGATCAGTTTTTCCGTTTCCATATAAATCCACACACCTTACATAAGAAATTTTCTTAATATTTTGATTTTGTATATAAC
>CAKSJC010000033.1 GCA_934462885.1 uncultured Eubacteriales bacterium
ATGCCTCAAATTTCTTATCGATCGGATACGGGGAGCAGACTTCATCAATTTTACCATCAATCTGAAGTCCGTTATTATCCACGATCACTACCAGGTTGTCCAGTTTACGGAAGCCTGCAAACATAGCTGCCTCCCATACCTGACCTTCCTCTGTCTCTCCATCTCCGAGAATAGCGTATATACGCACGTTAGTTTTATCCATCTTATTGGCAAGCGCCATTCCGCAGGATGTTGACGCGCCCTGACCGAGAGAACCGGAAGTCATATCGACGCCTTCTGTTTTCTTCATGTCGGGATGCCCCTGAAGATTGCTTTCAGTCTGTCTGAAGGTCTTTAAATCTTCAACGGGGAAATATCCTCGGTTGGCGAGAGCCGAATAAAGTCCGGGAGCGCAATGTCCCTTTGAAAGAACAAGGCGGTCTCGATCAGCTTTTTTCGGATTCTCCGGGTCTATGTTCATTTCTTCAAAATAAAGATATGCCAAAACATCCGCGATTGAAAGGCTTCCGCCGGGATGACCGCTCTTTGCCGAATATACCGCATTGATTATTCCAACACGGATCTTACGGGCAATTTCGGTAAGTTCAGTTTTCTTCTGTGTGTCCATTATAATCCATACCTTTCTTTGTTTGGGATCACAAAAATAATGCCGTTTGCCTATTCATTCGGCAAACACAATTCAATTATATTAATTTTAATATATTTATCACCAATTGTCAATCTATATATAAAAATATTTATTTTTCCGCCATAATCGTCTCTTCTTCGCGGTATAGTTTACCGTTTCACTGAAAACGGAGCGTTCATATACTTGTAGCAATGACAAAGTGTTTTTTTAACCGTAATTTTCTTTTCAGTAAAAAATCAAGATTTTCCGCACAAAATATTTACCGCAAAAGTGCTTGACAAAATCGAACGCTTGTGGTATGATAGTTTAGTGAACGGGGTTTTTTGCCCGTCTCTCTGCCGTTAAATTTTTATATAACGGCCGAAAGTCCATAGGGAGGTATAAATATAATGGAAAAGATTATCAACACTTACGAAACCCTTTTTGTTATCGACGCTGACCTCGCTGAAGATGCAATAAAGGCTCTCGTCGAGAAGTTCTCAAAGCTCATCTCTGCAAACGGAGAGATTATCGATGTGAACGAATGGGGTAAGCGCAGACTCGCATATCCTATCAACGACAAAAATGACGGATATTATGTTCTAATCAACTTCAAGAGTGCAAGTACTCTTCCCGGCGAGCTTGAAAGAATTTTCAGAATCACCGACGGAATTCTTCGTTCTATCGTAATTCGTCACGAAGACAAAAAAACAGCAAAGGCTGAAGCATAACTGACTTCCGAACAGGAGTAAAGATATGGCTAACTTCAATTTTAACAAGGTTATACTCGGAGGAAGGCTCACCGCCGATCCCGAACTCAAGACAACGCCTTCGGGAATTCCCGTAACTTCCTTCACTATCGCCGTAAACAGACGTTTCGGCGCAAAAAACGGAGAAGAAGCTCAGGCAGATTTCTTAAATATAACCGCTTGGAGACAGACCGCTGAATTTATAACCAGGTATTTCCGTAAAGCAAGTTCGATCTGCATTATTGGTTCTATACAGACGAGATCATGGACTGATCAGGCAACCGGTCAAAAACGTTTTGCAACGGAAATAGTCGCTGATGAAGCGTACTTTGTAGATGCAAAGAATGAGAGTCCTATCGCTGTTCAGCAGGCTGCTGCGGCATATCAACAGGGCGCTCCTGCATCGTATGTTCCCTCAGATTACGGTTCCTTCGGAGGCGCCGCTCAATCCGGAACATATCAGAATCAATCCGCACCTAAGTTCGAAGAAATATCGGATGACGATGAATTACCGTTCTGATGTAATTCAAAACAAAACATAACAGGAGGATTTAAGTAAGATGGATACAGAAAAGACTGAAGTTGTCGCGGCTGAAGAAGTCGTTGTAACAACCGAAAGAACAGATGCTGCTCCTCAGCAGAAGATGCAGAGAATTAACAGAAACAGAAGAAAGAAAGTGTGCGCTTTCTGTGCAGATAAAATCGACGATATCGATTATAAAGATACAGTAAGACTCAGAAAGTTCGTTTCCGAAAGAGCAAAGATTCTTCCCAGAAGAATCTCGGGAACTTGCGCAAAGCACCAGAGACAGCTTACTCTCGCTATCAAACGTGCTCGTCAGGTAGCTCTTCTTCCTTACATTTCTGACTGATTAAAATTTAACCGAAAAAACGGAAGGGTTTTCCTTCCGTTTTTTTACTTAAGAGGGATTTATGTTGGCCAACATTTTCGTTATGCCTTTTTACTTTTAACCTTGTAAAGAGAGTCTGCCGTTTTAATATAATAACCTATAAAGATCATTGAAATCAAAGGAGATATGAGAGAAGTAAGTCCTGAGACAAGCTTAAGTATGTTATATATAGATAAAATGATCATAAAAATGTTATATATGAAGAAAACCTTTGCGATAGTGATATGCGCCCTTTTCTTGTATTTATCTTTGACCTGACTAAAACCTATAATAGCCATCACAGATTTCGCGGCTATCGCGATAACTTCAAGCGTTATAGATACTATTACAAGCCAAAAAGCGGTGTTTTCAGATATTCCATTTGCAAATGCAATTTTACCGACGTCAAAAGAGCCTCTCAAAAACTCGAGATAAAAAAACAGAAAGTTTCCAATTGCAAAAACCGTGAATATAAGGCTGTAATCCCTGAGTTCTTTTTTCAGTTTTTCTTCCGGGGTAACAAAATTCTGCATAAAATTTCTCCTTATAAAGATATACTAACAGTGCTTTAATCTTCTGAGAATTCCGTCAGGATTCCCGTAATATACTCTTGACCACATATATTGCAATATGAGCCTCCGACAACAGTTTAACTACGCCAATCGCTTTCTTAAAACTATACTTGAAATATCACAGTCGCTCACAGTCAATTTTCGGCACGTCTGACATAAGCATAGCGACTTTATGTTTCTTTACAGGAGTAAATAAGGATACCATCCTATTTTAAAAGTACCGCACCTCAAGAATCTCACACGTTAAAAATCCAAGTATCAGTATCTGGAATAAGACTTTTTGATTTTTACTGATTTCTATTATTATAACTATTATAACATAACATATTGAAAAAAGCAAAAAAAATTTTATTATCACTTACATTGGTTTATCAATGATCAATTGTGAACATAAAAAAACATGAAAAAACTATTGACAGGCAATGTGTAAAGTGTTATACTATGTAAAAAAACGGAGATAAAAGTATGAACATCGCTTTTGCATACGAGTTTTATTATTACTATTACTTAACAAAAAAGTAATAGTGATTTGTGATGCAAATTTGCGGGTAATTCGATAAAATACCAAGAGTTGCACAAAATCACAGTGCAGCTCTTTTATTTTTCTCCGTGTGAGGAGGCTAAAAATGGCAGTAAAACTCATTTTTCTTATTGCGTTTTTTTCAGTAATGATCGCTGTCGGATTTGTATGCAGAAAAAAAGCGGACAGCGTTCACGGATTCGTGCTCGGCGGAAGAAATGTCGGTCCTTGGCTCACCGCATTCGCTTATGGCACCTCATACTTTTCAGCCGTTATCTTTATCGGCTACTCGGGACAGTTCGGATGGAAATACGGAATATCCGCAACATGGATAGGAATCGGAAACGCCCTTATCGGTTCTCTTCTTGCTTGGGTTATTCTCGGAAGAAGAACAAGACTGATGACGCAACACATTGACACAAAAACAATGCCGGAATATTTCGGAAAAAGATTTTTGTCCGATAAACTGAAAATTGCCGCATCTGTTATAGTATTCATTTTTTTGATCCCGTATACCGCCTCGCTCTACAACGGACTTTCAAGACTTTTTGAAACCGCATTCGGCATAGATTATATGTGGTGCGTAATTGCAATGAGTATTCTAACAGGTATTTACGTTATTGCCGGCGGATATATGGCCACAGCCGTAAATGACTTTATACAAGGAATAATCATGATATTCGGCATTTTTATCGTTATAGCAGCCGTACTCAAAAGTAACGGAGGTTTCAGCGGAGCAATGTCCGCTCTTTCTTCAGTCGCGGCAGAAACCAATCCCACGCTGAACGGAGCGTTTACTTCATTCTTCGGTCCGGAGCCAATTGCTCTCTTAGGAGTCGTTCTTTTAACCTCACTCGGCACATGGGGACTTCCGCAGATGATCGGTAAGTTCTATGCGATAAAAAATGAGTCCGCTATCACAAAAGGAACTCTTATCTCCACATTTTTCGCTTTCGTCGTTGCAGGCGGATGCTACTTCATGGGAGGTTTCGGCAGGCTTTACGCCGATTCAATCGAATACTCCGGAAATATCCCTGTGTATGACAGCATAATTCCGACAATGCTTGCAAAAATGCCGGATGTTATCATGGCTATCGTGATAATGCTCGTTCTATCGGCGTCAATGTCTACTCTTTCTTCACTTGTTCTGACTTCATCATCTACACTTGCGCTCGACATGATAATTCCCATGCGTAAGAAAAAAACAAGTGAAAAATGGCAAATGAATCTTATCCGCATACTTATTGTGTTCTTCATTTTGATTTCTGCAGTTATTGCAATTGTTCAAATGAAATCAAAAATCACGTTCATAGCACAGCTTATGGGTATCTCATGGGGCGCTCTGGCAGGATCATTCCTTGCGCCGTTCTTATATAGCCTCTACTCAAAGAAAATAACCAAAGCGTCTGTCTGGGTAAGCTTTATCTCCGGAGTCATCATCATGACTGCAAATATGATATGCACTTTCACCGGCCACACATTTATTACTCCGTTCTTCTCTTCCCCTATAAACGCAGGAGTATTAGCAATGTTGGCAGGCCTTGTACTTGTCCCGACAGTCAGCCTGTTTACAAAAAAGCTGCCCGCAGAAATTACGGAAAAAATGTTCTCATGCTACGATAAGACAATTACCGTACACGCAACCACTTCGCTTGACGAGAAATAAAATTAAATGTTCACCTTGGCTTATTGTTTATTATCATTGACTTTTTGGTTTCGGTATGATATACTTGATTACATAAATGATATATGAGCCGGGGAGAATATTTTGTCAGACCACAGCGATATTGAAACTGCTAGAAGTTTCCTCAGTTTTATGATAGGCTATTACGCCTTGGTGCGCCGTCACATTATTGAAGCGAATCAATTTAGACTCAATTCACACGGTTTTTCAATGCTGTACACGCTTCGAAAATATAAAAAAGACCCCATTACCATGACGAAATTCGCCGATGAGATGGGGATCACCAAACAGCAGCTTACAAAGCTGGTGAACGATCTGGAGAACAAAAAATATGTCAGACGTTCGCACAACAAAAAAAACAGAAGGCAGGTCTATATTGAGATCACAGATGAAGGCGATGCATATCTTGATAATATGATCGACAAGCTGATCGATGAAGTGATCACCTCTCTTCACGGATTCAGCGAAGAAGAAAAAAAAGAAATCGCATTTTGCGCTGAAAAATTATCTGAAGTTTTCAAAAAGGATGAAGAAAACTTTCGCTTAAAAGAAAGCGAAGAGTAACAAAAAGAACGTAAACGAGGACAAACAATGAAGTATTCTTTTGACACTATCCTTTATGAACTTATGAGGTATGCTTTCTTCGAAAGAAAAGATGTCGATATGTCAGATGAGTTCGGCGCTATGGTATATTCGCTTTGGTTTTTGCAGAATCCTCTTGCCCTTTCCGAGAGAGAATCTGTCGGAACAGTGGGAGATTACCGTAAGAATTTCAAGTGCTTTAAAAATAAAACAAAAACAATTCCGTTTACCGCACATTCACATGAAAGCGAGCCGCTCATACCGTCTCCTGATGATCTGCTGATATATTCGGTGATAAATCGTGAAAATCCGCGCGCAATTCACTTTATTTCAGACAGGTTTGACGTTATAAAAATATAACGTATTTTCTTCTTCGCAGCAACTTTCGGAAAATCTGACATACCGCAGGCAACTTCGCTCCGATACACTTGATTGATTCTTTGTTTTTTCTCAATTCATGCAGTTTTTCGTTTGATATAGATGGAATATTATTTAACCCATCATATGTTCCTGGTTAACAAAAATTTAGGGTTTTACAGGATACGGTGCAGCCAATAGGGCTGCACCGTATTTTTTCTGTATATACCTCACAGACTTCGGGGATTGACTTGTCATCGAGTTTTGAATACCCCCATATGTTAAGCGTACATTAATTGTAATGTGTTTTTCTCATTCTCATCTTTAGCGCTAAAAACTTCATTTTTCGTTCACGTTCTCGGGTATTCATATCAGTAATGGTTTTCTGAATTTTCTAAGTGTCAAGAACAATATCGTAGTAATATACTGTTTTGTTCTGTCAATCCCGACCGCGCAATAAAATTTTGAACCAAGCAAATTCACATTCAATCCCCCTTGACAAGACAACGGAAAAGTTTTATAATATAGCATATTAAACACATAGGTTTTGTTTATTTAATATCCGTATTTTTAAGACGGCATAGTATTAAATACAGGAGGTGCAAAATGATACCGACACCAAAAGAAGCATTTGAATTATTGAAAGAATATAACAGCGGTGAATTTCATTTGAATCACGGAAAAACAGTGGGAGGCATCATGCGATGGTTCGCGCTGGAGTTAGGCTATGGAGAAGCTGACTTTTGGGAAACGGTCGGTATTCTGCATGACCTTGATTTTGAAAAGTATCCCGAACAGCACTGCATAAAAGAGCAGGAAATTCTCCGCGAAAAAGGAATAGACGAACGTATTATTCATGCTGTTGCCAGCCACGGTTATGCTTTGACTGTTGATATTGAGCCGGAACATGAAATGGAGAAAGTGCTTTATTCAGTCGACGAGCTTTCCGGTTTGATCGGTGCGGTGGCAATTATGCGTCCGTCTAAGAGCGTTTCTGATCTTGAACTGAAATCCGTGAAAAAAAAGTATAAAAATATGAATTTTGCTGCGGGATGTTCACGAGAAGTTATTGAACGAGGAGCCGATATGCTTGGTTGGACTTTGGATGATCTGATATCCAAGACAATTTTGGCAATGAGAAGCTGTGAAAATTCGGAAGCAATTAATTAAAGCAGGGATGCAATTATATCTTGATAATGCTCCAATAGCATAAAATGAACAAAATAGCTTTAGACGAAATATTGCCGCTCCCGCAAGTGTCGGAAAAAAAGCAAAAAAACATTGTTTTCACCGAATTTGAACATCGCTCTGTTTGGCATAGCCGAAAAAACTTGAAAATGAAGCTTTGAAATCAACTTATGAGATATATCCGAAATCGGTAATACGGAATTTGTTGTTAAGTGAGGGGCTTGGTTATGGCTTTTTGCACTGAAAAGAAAACGGACAATTTCAGAATGAAAGCGCTTATTGCAATGAGCGGCGGAGTAGATTCTTCGCTATCGGCAAAACTGATGATTGACAAGGGTTTTGAATGTATCGGATGCACTATGAAGCTATACGATAATGAAGATGCGGGTATAGAGCGCTCACGCACCTGCTGCTCTCTTGACGATGTAGAGGACGCTCGCAGTGTCGCTTACAAGCTGGGTATGCCGTTTTATGTATTCAATTTTACCGATGCATTTCGTGAAAAGGTTATTCGCAAATTTATTGAAAGCTACGAAAAAGGAATTACCCCGAATCCTTGCATTGACTGTAACCGTTATATGAAGTTCGACAAGCTCTATGAACGAGCGAAAATCCTCGGCTGTGACTATATTGTGACAGGTCATTATGCAAGGATTGAAGAAAAAGAGGGTAAATTCATACTTAAAAAGGCTTTGGATGAAACCAAAGATCAAAGCTATGTCCTGTATTCCATGACGCAGGAGCAACTTGCTCACACCATGTTCCCTCTCGGTAATATGAGAAAAACAGATGTTCGTGCGATTGCAGAACAAAACGGCTTTATAAATGCGGATAAACCTGACAGTCAGGATATTTGCTTTGTACCAAACGGAGATTACGCGTCTATAATCGAACTGCAAACCGGTAAGAAACCTGTTTGCGGAAACTTTGTTGATAAACAAGGGAATATTATCGGCAAACACAATGGCGTGATTCACTATACCATAGGTCAGCGGAAAGGTCTTGGCATATCAAGCTCTGAGCCGCTGTATGTGTGCAGAATTTGTCCTGAAAACAACAATATCGTTCTTGGTAAAAACGAAGATTTATTCAGCAAAGAGTCGGATGTTACTGGATTTAACTGGATAAGCGGAACAGCGCCCAAAAGCGAATTCCGTTGTAAAGCAAAAATACGATACCGTCAGGCTGAACAATGGGCGACAGTAATGCCGAACGGGAAAACTTCAGTTCATATTGTTTTTGACGAACCGCAGCGATCTATCACGCCCGGACAGGCGGCGGTACTTTATGACGGCGATACTGTTATCGGAGGCGGAACAATTCAAGGATAAAAAGTATAAATAAACGACCCGAACATAATGAAAATTAATACGGCTTTCAGATAATATCCTACATACGAATAATGATTCCTGCGTTGAAACAGACGCTGCAATCGCCGTATCACAATGCCGAACAGCTATGAGCTGCATTGTGATCTTCCGATATAAAACGCTCAAGCGCGAAAGAAAACATATATACACGAAAAGTCAGCTCAAATCAGAAATATTTACAGAATAGGTTTACATTCTTAGCAATTGCCAAAGACAAAGAAAAACGCCATCGTTTTTTTGCCTATGGCGTTTGGATACGGGAAAAGGACGCTGTTTTTACGTTTCAGCGTCCTTTTCCCGTCAGTATGTTTTTTTATCCTAAATGATCGTCAGTTAAGACCGATGGACTTAAGGTAATCGTAGCTCTTCTTGAGGCAATCGAACGGATCATCGTCGTAGCAAGTGTCCTGCTCAACGTAGATAAGCTCTGTTCCGGCGTCAGCGAAAGCTTCAGTGATTTTCACGAAATCCATAGCATTTCCGCCGCCTATCCATGACATTTTGCGAGTTCCGTCCGGCTCAACGAGCATATCCTTGTAGTGAACCACGGGAAGTCTGCCTGATAAACGTTTGATCTCATCAATAACGTCGTATTCTGCATTCTTTACCCAGTATGTATCGAGAGTAAATCCCATTTCGTCAGGCATGAAAGAATCAGACAGGAATCTCATGACTGTTCTTCCGTCCGGAACATTGTTGAGATATTCCCAAGAATGGTTGTGGTACATAAACTTAAGACCCGCATCGCGAATTTTCTGAGCTACCGGACGTCCTTCACGAACGAAATTTTCAAGATTGTCTTTTCCTCCGGGAGCGCCGCCGATACCAATATATTTACAGCCGAAAGTCTTGTGATCTGCAATAACTTTCTCGGTGTTATCTCTGATATCTTTATATTCAAAATGGGTCAAACCACAGGTTAGTCCGTTAGCCTTGAGCTGTTCTGCAAGCCATTCGGGCTCAAAATCACACACGCCGGAAACCTGTATTGTTGTATACCCCATATCGGCAACTCTCTTCATGGATTCGGAAAAATCCTTTAGGTTTGTGCAAAAGTCTCTTATTGTATAAGTCTGTACGCCTATTTTCATTTTTGTTTCTCCTTCACAAAAATTTTTTAGTAAATATATTATCGCTTTTTTTTATATTTTTGTCAAGGGAAATAACAAAAATAATTAAATTTATTTTAGTACACCAAGAAGGCTTAAAGCTGAGTAGTCATACAGAAACAATAAGCAAAAATCAGTACAGTCAATTACGGTTTTATGCTTAAAATGCCTCTAAGCATTTTCAAACGCAGAAATACCTGCCGTGCAAATGCGCGGCAGGTATTTCTTTTCTTATTTAGTTTCAAATTAAGGTTTAGCCTTCGTATACAAGATTATTCTTGATCATCTCGTCAACATTGCTTGCATCCCACCATGCGCCTGCAATAGCAATAGTAGATGTAACATCCTTGCCCTCTGCCGCAAAAATTGCTTGCTCTGTTGCCTGATAACCGATCTGATATGAATCCTGTGCAACTGCTCCGACAAGTTTCGGACCTGTTGTCTTCTTCATCCATTCGATCTGCTTTGTTCCTGCGTCAAAACCGCAGAACATTATATCGTCATACTTTGTTCCGGAAGCGCCGATTGCATCGTAAACCTGCTTAACGACTCCTTCATTGCTCATAAATATAGCTTTTACTCCTTTTTCATACAGAGCTTCAAGCGCAGATTTATATGCCTGATCAGCATCTCCGGGTTTTACTTCTTTAAATATCTCGTATTTTCCTGCGGTAGTCGAATCTGCGTCGGCAAGTTCCTTGAACTTTTCTTCAAAGCCGCCGGCACGATCAATACCTGTCTGTGTCTCGTCGTGCTGGATTATGCCTATTGCGTATATATCGCTCGACGCTGCGATATCGCCTTTGATTTCCTCAAAGAATCTCTCTGCGGCAAGTCCCGCTGCAAGCGTGTTACTTGTAGCTACGGAAGACACTATCGGATTCTTTCCGGCGCTGTCAAGAGCTTTCACATCGTTTGCCCAAATTCCGCTGTCAAACTGAACAACGGGAACCTTTTCGTCGTATGCCTGTGTCAAAGTTTCAACAAATCCTTCTCCTATCGTTGCCACTACCATGCCTGCGGGGCTGTTGTTGAGAGCGGTAGACACCATTTCTTTCTGAGAAGGAAGATCCTTAGCGGATTCGCTTGCAGGTCCGCGGAATGTTACGTTATAGCCGTATTTTGCACCGGCAGCTTCCGCTCCAGCTTTAACCGATTGCCAGAAAGCATGGGATTCGCCTTTAGCAACTACTGCTATCGTCTTATTCTCGGTGTCATTGTTTCCCGTGCCGGAGCATCCTGCGAAAAGCGGAATCAAAAGCGCAAGAGCGCAAATGATCGGGAGAATAGTTTTCCTGTTTTTTTTCATGCGGGGTGTCCTCCTTTTATTTTTACCCTTGTGGGCAAATTTACTTGTGTGATTCCTTCAATCAGCTTATTTTGTCTCTGCTTTCAGTTTGTCAAGTTCAAGTTTATATTCCGATTTTGCTTCTTCAAGTTCACGACCGAGCTTCGCCGCCGCTTCATTTCTTTGCTCCGGAGTAATCGACCTGTCTGATAAAACTTCATCCATTCGATACTCTATGATCTTTTTTCTCTCTTTATACTGATATTTAAGTTTCTGTGCCGGAGTATATATTTTTACACGCGCCGCGTTTTTATTTTTGATTATATCCATAAGCACGGCAACTACGACAATAATACCGGTTAAAACATATGTAACGTATGTGGCGTTTACGTTAAGGTTGAACTTTGCAAGAACAAAATTGAGTCCGCTTCTGATAACAACAAGCATCATGCTTCCTATTATCGATCCGGAAACGGATGCGATACCGCCCGCCGCACTTGTTCCGCCTATATACACACCGGCTATTGCGTCAAGTTCGTAACCGTTTCCCGTCGCTGCTGCGACAGTTGTAAACGACGCCGACCAAAATATAGCTGCTATTCCGGCGCCGATTCCGCTAAATACATATGCGAGCATTTTATATTTATCCGTATTTATACCGGAAAGTCTTGTTGCTTCCTCGTTGCTTCCTATCGAAAGAATATATCTTCCAATCTTATTTTTGTACATCAGGTACATACAGAGAAGCATGAATCCTATGACCCAAAGAAGCCCTACCGGAAATTTATTATAGTTTGAGAAAACTTTATTAAACCAACTTCCCGTAGGATAAAATATATTCGGAACCGCAACTATTATCGCACTGAGTCCCCGCGAAAGCATCATCGTTCCCAAAGTTGCAATAAATGCCGGTATTTTCAGCTTTGCCACAAGGAAACCGTTTGCAAGCCCGAATATCCCTCCGATAA
>CAKSJC010000034.1 GCA_934462885.1 uncultured Eubacteriales bacterium
CGTGTACCTTTGGCACCGTTTTTTATGTAATATAAAAGTTTTTGTAAAAAAATCGTGAGGTAGAAAATGGGTGGTTTTTTTGGAGCTGTCGGCAGGAACGACGTAATATCCGATGTATTTTTCGGCACTGACTATCATTCTCATCTTGGAACAAAAAGCGGCGGAATGGCTGCGTTTGATCCGGAACTCGGATTGCAACGCAATATTCACAGTATTGAAAATTCCCCGTTCCGAACCAAATTTGAACATATTTTTGACGAAATGCGCGGAATCGCGGCTATTGGATGTATAAATGATACCGATCCGCAGCCTCTTCTTATCCACTCGAACCTCGGCACTTACGCAATCTGTACAATCGGGGTAATAAACAACGCAAGTGAGCTTACAAAGCAATATCTGTCATTCAGCGGCGGACACTTCGGCGCGATGACCGGCGGACGTATAAACGCTACCGAACTTGTCGCCGCGCTTATCGATCAGAAAAGCAACTTTGCCGACGGTATCAAATTTGCGGCTGAAGCTGTTGAAGGAACTTTGTCAATACTCCTTTTGACGGAAAACGGCAGTATTATAGCTGCCAGAGACCGCCTCGGACGCCTCCCGGTTGCCATCGGACAGAATGAAAGCGGCTTCTGCGTATCCTTTGAAGCGTTCGCGTACAAAAAGCTCGGCTATACGGACTTAAGAGAGCTCGGACCCGGCGAGATAGTCGAGATATCCGCGGATGAGGTTACGGCGCTTAATAAACCCGGGAAAAAAATGAGGATTTGCTCGTTCCTCTGGAGCTATTACGGATACCCGACGTCAAGTTACGAGGGCGTAAACGTTGAGGTCATGAGATACAAAAACGGTGAAATCATGGCGCAAAATGACGAAGAAAGAGGAGACATGCCGGAACTTGACTATATAGGCGGAGTGCCGGATTCGGGGACTCCTCATGCGATAGGATATTCAAACGCATGCAAAGTGCCGTTTGCGCGCCCGTTTATCAAATATACTCCCACATGGCCGAGAAGCTTTATGCCTTCGAATCAAATGGAGCGCAACCGAGTTGCGAAAATGAAGCAGATACCGGTTACCGAACTGATAAAAGATAAAAATCTTTTGTTCGTTGACGATTCGATAGTAAGAGGAACCCAGTTAAGGGAAACCGTTGAGTTCCTATACGAAAACGGAGCAAAATCCGTACATATGCGTTCGGCCTGCCCGCCGATACTGTACGGATGCAAATACCTCAACTTTTCGAGAGCTACGGGAGATATGGATCTGATAACAAGATCGACTATTGCCGAACTTGAGGGAGATGAGGGATTCTCTCATCTTGAAGAATACAGCGATCCGACAACAGAACGCGGTAAAGCCATGCGCAAAGCGATATGCGAAAAGCTTCACTTTGCTTCCCTTGAATTTCAGACCCTGGACGGTCTTATCCGTGCGATAGGAATCGACGGAGATCAGCTCTGCACATACTGTTGGAACGGGAAAGAATAATTTTTTTGAAAATCGTATAGAAATGTTTCTCTTGAACGAATAAGGGTATTGGAACAAAAACGCTGTAAAGCGTCATGGGAAAACGATTGGATATAATAAAGAGGGAAACCTTTTTTGGGCGTTCACTTAGGGATTATCGAAAACAACGATAATTTTTGAGTGACGTCCTCAAGCAGTGCCTAACAGAAAGACCACACAACTGACTACAATGTCGGCTGTGCGGTCTTTTTCTGCTTATGTGCTTATGCTGCAATCCATCCATAGCCTTGGATTGCCATATCAATGAAGTGATTAAGCAAGAGGTTTGTCTTAGCCTCAAACGAGTCCCTGTCGTAGCACATTGGTAAATCCTCATTCAACGCATACTCGATTGCAGATTTCACTTTCATTTTAGGCTGGTCATCTTTATACCAATCTACCACTAAAAGTTCAGCTTTTTCTGAGGAGAGCTTCTTAAAGAGATTCTTAGCAGCAAGCTTCACTTTTTGCTCTTCTGCCTGTGAGAGTTTTTTGCCACGCACCAGGAGGTCGTATACTTCCAACTCTTCTTCGGTTAAACCTTCGGCGTTGGGACGTTCCTGCTCTTTCTGCAGTTCTTCGAGCAGTTTCACAAGTTGTTCGTAATAATCCTCGTTTTCAGAACCACCTGCATTATATCGGTCAATGATAGCCTTAAACCGTTGTGAGAACCGCATTCTTGTGCAGTTCCGGCTTATCATATCCTGTAAAGCTTTTTCGAGGAATGCTTTGAGATCGTCAATCTCAACAGCCATATAAACGGCATTTTTGATTTCTGCCCGTAGTTCATCCGGATTGATTTTTGAGAGGTCGATGACCTTGGTGCCGTGGATCGCATATTCCTTCTGCTTATCCTCGGCAGTAGCGGAAGAAACGCTACTATCAAGCACATTAGCCATACGGTTTCTGGCGCGTCTGATTTTTTCATCATCAATCCTGTTGTGCATCAATCCGTGGAGATATGCCAGCGGCGAGAATTTTTCATTATCCCAATGGCGTTCAAAGATTTCCGGTTTGGATGCTTCATACAGGTTAATCATTGTATTGGTGATAACCTTGAATTTATCCTTGTTTTCATCGTTGGTGACTATAGTGTCATACGCACTTCGCAGGGCATCCAACTTGTCAAAAGTGGAGTTTTCACCAATAATGCTGTCCAGAGATACGCCAAGGGTCTGCAGGAATGCATCACACTCGTCAATACAGGAATTGAGCAGATATATCAGTTGCTCAATGTCCTTTGCAGGCATAAGGGTATCATCATCGGGCACAGCATAATCGGACAGTGCCTTCTTCATGTACTTGAAAACATTTACATAGTCTACGATGATGCCGCACGGCTTATTGGGATACACACGATTTGCTCTCGCAATAGCCTGCATGAGCGTGTGGGATTTCATAGGTTTGTCCAAATAAAGTGTAGACAGATTTTTCACATCAAATCCTGTGAGCCACATAGCGCAGACAAATACGAGCTGCAGATTATCGTTCGGGTCTTTGAATCTGTCCTCAATATCCTTACCGTCTGCGGTAACGGCATTCATTTTTGCCCTGTGAATTGTAATGTCGAGACCTTTATCAGCGAACTTTTTGATCTCGTCTGCCTCTTCGGAAATGATAACAGCCATTTCTACACTATTCATATAATCGAGAATGGCCGTAAGCTTATCGCGCTCTTCCCCGGATTTTGCGGTGTTTCGTTCGGCAATAACAGCCTTCTTTTCCTCTGCCCAGTAATGCTGTACCTTGTTGTACATAGTAACGGCGGTATATTTATCCACGGAAACGACCATGCCTTTGCCGAGAAAGCCACGGCGTGGGAAATGATGAGCTATATCCCGTGCAATCTTATCCAGACGGTCATCACGCTTGATAACTTCCAAAATGCGGGACGCAGAGTTCTCCAAAAGCCGTGTCTCGTCCTCGTTGAGGTTTTCGTCCTCAATAATATCCACAACATCATCATCGAGAAAATCGTTTGTGAGACCGACTTCCGGTACGCGGCGGCTGTAGAACAACGGCACGGTAGAGCCGTCTTCAACAGACTGTGCAAAGTTATACTCGGAAACATAATCACCGAACCACTGATTGGTCAATCTCTTGGAGCCTAACAGCGGAGTTCCCGTAAATGCGATAAAGTTTGCATTTGGCAGGGCGGCTCTCATGTTTTCAGCCAAATCTTTATACTGAGTACGGTGCGCTTCGTCTACCAGTACGAAAATATCGTTCCGTGTGGACAAAACCGGGTATTTCTTGGTTTTATCGTAGCGGAACTTATGGATAAGCGTAAATACGAACCCCTTATTTTTCTGCAAAAAATCACGGAGCTGTTCGCCGTTCTTCGGGCGGCACTCATCATTGTTGCCGATAACCTCGGTGCGTACAAAATTTTTATGAATCTGCGTGTCGAGGTCTTCACGATCCGTAATGATAAGAAAGGTGAAATTACCGGCGATTTTACGCTTCACCTTGCGGGCAAACATGACCATAGAATACGATTTGCCGCTGCCCTGCGTATGCCAGAACACGCCAAGTTTTCCCTTGAGTTCCTCTTTGCGTTCAACGGCATGGATGAGGTTGTTCACGCCGAGGTACTGGTGGTTCTTAGCGATGATTTTGTATTTGTGATTATCGAAAAGGACGAAATTCTCGACATAATCGATAAGACGCTCTTTTTTCAGCAGGCCGTCAATGAAGTACGCAATCGACACACCGCCGTCACGGATATCGGCGCGATTCGGCTTTTCCTTTTCACTGTCTACCTTCAGCCACTCAAAGAAATAATCGTATGTGGCATTAAATGCACCGAGCCGTGTTTCCAGGCCGTTGGACAGAACGCAAATCTGATTGAACGCAAACAGATTGGGTATGTCCTTTATGTAGTCCTGCAGGTTTTTGTTGTAGGCTTCTTCTACCTTCACCACACTGTTTTTCAGTTCGATAAATACAAGAGGGAGTCCGTTTACGAACACAAGCACATCCGGTCGGCGCCAGTAAAGCTTGCCCTGTATCCACATCTGAGAAACAGCCGTAAAGGTGTTGTTTGTCGGGGTGTCAAAATCCACAAGCTTTACAAAGTCGAAATCATCCTTGCCGTTCCTGCGCACTTTTACCTTGATTTGATTTCGGATTTTATTGTACAAATCATAGTTGGTGGCTACGATGTCCGTTTCGGTAAAATTGCGGGTCAGCGTTTTTACCACATCGTCGATGATGCTCTCCGGGATATGCGGATTTATCTTCACAAGGGACGCCTTCAAAATGCACGGCAAAACGCACTCCTTTTTGGAAGAGCGTCCGGTGCCGTCATGCAGGTCTTCACGCTTGTTCGGATAGGGATCGCATTTTATGGTATCGTAGCCGAAATCGGGATGAGACAGCTTATCCAAAACGGCGGTTTCAATATCATCTTCGGTAATGTACTTTGCCATTTTGACACCTCCTATCGTTCAAACTTTCAACTTTCCGCTCATCAAGCGAGGCAGGAGCATATCCCGCTGCTTGGTGAGATTGTCATTCTTTTCTTTCAAAATGCGTATTTGCTCATAAATGGGCTCAACTTTATCACAGTACACCTGTACGGTATCATTATCAGGAATAATCGTACAGAGCTTATTAATGTTTTTCGGATAAACATGAGGCTGGGCAGCCCCTATCTGCAAATTACTGATAACCGGCTGCAGGAATTTCAGCGCGTTATATATAAACCACAGTTTTTTGTCATCTTGGAAATAGGAGCAGTCCGCCGTCCATATATCGGATAGATGATATTTCAAATAACCTGCATTTGCACCCGAAGCACTAATTGTCAGTGATTTTCCTGTCACATTATGGGCGTTGTGATAACCGGATGGTTCAAGACCGGCAGACACCACAGGAATATCACCTTCGACCATATCTGCAGCAGTAATGTTTTTTCCACGGGTAAAACTGCCAAGATGAGAGAATGCTCCGTATTCCCAACCTTCCGGGCATACCATATCAGTTGTTCTGGATGATATTACCCATCCACTCGGTGTCTGTTTCTTCAATGAGATGCCTTCGTATCCCGGAAAGCGGAAGCGGACAAACCACTCTTTATACAGGCTTTCTGCCATTTGTTCTAATACTTTGATGCGTTTGTTATTGTTTTCAATAAGGGTATCATATTGGGAGAGAATGTCAGCAATTCTATTTTGTTCTCGTTCGGTATGGATAGGAAAACTGAATCTAAAAATAGTATCAAGAGTAATACTTGCTTGATTAGCAGCACCCTGTCCTCGCATTACGCAGTATAGAGGGAATTGATTCGCTTTCAATGCATAGTACAAATATGTCGAGTTTATATCGTGTGGTAACAGCTTTACGATATTTTGATTCAGATAACTACCATCGCACTCTGCGGGCACCCTAACAACTTTTCCTACTATCGAATTAGGATTATTCGCCCAACTACCGACAGTTTGAATTAAAATATCACCTGCATGTAAAATATATTTTTTATATTTTTCCGAGCTTTCGATATATACGGCTTCGTTTTTTGAGATTGAGTCTATGGTGAAATCAGATACTCTAACGACCATCGTCTGTGTGTCATCAAAGGAAAAATCTTTACTACTAAAAGCGAAACCTTTAATGTAATTGGCAAAAGTTTGTAATCTAACTTGTTCCATATCATTCACCAAATAATTCTGCGATATTTGCGGCGATTGCATTCTCTATAGACTTCGCCTCCGCATTGAGTGTCGCAAGTTCGCCATTCAGCGACAGCATTTCCGCTTTAAATTCTTCCTTGGTCAAGCCATCGTCCTCGATGACCACACCGACATAGCGTCCGGCATTGAGGGAATAGTCCTGGTCGATGATGCCGTCTTCGCCGTCCAGCTTGGTCGCCTTGCAAAGACCGATAACATCACAGTACACGCCGTTTGGAAAACGCTCGACAAGCCAAAGAATGTTGTCGAGAAAATATATGATGGTGCTGACGGCTTCTTTTGCGTTTTCCATCAATGCGTCATATTCTTTTATCTTTTTATCCTGGTTTTTTGAATAGTACTGTTCAAAATGCAGTCCAAGAGATGCGGCGGTGAGTTCGTCATTTTGTTCTTGAACCGCTGCCTTAAACGCAGTTACATTATCGGCGTTTAATTCCATTAACAAGTCGGAATCCATTTTTATGAATTTCGGAGCGCAAGAGCAAAGACGCGGCTCTGGATATGTTTCCTTGCCATCACCGTCAAAATAAAACTCATATTTCATTAATTCCGATATGGTCTCCAGTAATCCGCTGAAATTTCTGAGGACTTCGGTTTTATAGCTTTGCAGAAGCGAATAAAATTCTTCGTTTTCACCGTTATAAAGCCTTGTAATAACACCCAGGTTTTTGATCTGCTCGTCATTGAATTTGCGGTGCGCTCTGTCAATCTGCGTGAACACATTTTTCGCATCGATAAAGAGAATTTCATCCTTTTTATCGGTGTGAGCCTTCGCCTTGTCAAAAAACCACAGCGTTGCCGGGAGCGTGACCGATGTGAACATATTGGACGGCAGGGTTACCATCTGGCTGATGATGCCTTCCTCGATCATTTTCTTGCGGATATCATATTCGCTGTTTCCGGCATCGGATGCGGAGTTTGCCATAACAAGAGCCGCCTTGCCGCTATCCTTCAGCGCAGACGCAAAGTAGGAAATCCAGAGGTAGTTGGCATTCGGCACGGTTTCCTTTTTATCACCGGCTTTCTTAGCGGACTTGGATTTATTCTTCGGGATACCGTAGATGTTGAAACGAGCATCGTCCTTTACACGCTCATAAACGACCTCATCTACATTGAAAGGCGGATTCGCCATAACATAGTCAAATTTACCCACCGCATCGTAAGGGTCGGAGTAGAAGGAGTTTGCCTCTGTGATCTCTCCGCGCACATTATTCAGCAGAAGGTTCATCTTTGCCAGTTTGACGGTATCGGGTTCTTTCTCCACACCGTAGCAGCGGAATTTCATCATATCCGCTGCGCTGACATTATGATTGTGCATATATCGAGCCGCCTGCACAAACATACCGCCGGAACCGCAGGCAGGGTCGAGGAACATCTTGTCACCGGATTCCGGCTGAAGTACCTCTACCATATAGCGGACAACGGTAGCAGGTGTATAGAATGTACCGCCGTCCTTGCCTTCCTGAAGGGCAAAGCTGCCGAGAAAGAATTCATAGATCTCTCCGAAAAGGTCAACGCTGATATTTTCGGGAATATCCTTGAACACACGGACGATTTTTGAGAGCAATTCCGGCTCTTCCTCTGGAACGAGCTGTCCGTATACTTCCTTGGGCAGGACGCCGTCCATTTTCTCGTTATTATCCTCAATGGCCTGCATAGCCTTTTTTACAAGGTTAGCTTTGTTTGCATCATCGGGGGCATCGTTGATTTTATCGTAATACGCCTCCGGCGGCAGATAAAAGCCACAGACCTCAATGGCAATATCTTTCATGGATTTTTCCATACGAGTCCCTTTGAGTTTATTATATCCGGCTTCAATTTCGTCCTTGTGCTGCTTATACAGAATATCTGCATAACGCAGGAAAATCAGTCCGAGAATCGGCTGACCGTATTTATTGGCAGCCAAGTGCGCACCGGCGCGGAGGATATCCGCAGAATGCCAGAGGTCATCCTTCAACTTTTTTAATTCTTTATCAGTCATGTTCTTTTTCCTCCGGCACAAATTCCAGAATATCATCTACGCCGCAATCCAATGCCCGGCAGATGCTTTCAATCGTTTCTAAGGATACATAGCCGTTTCGCTTCATCCGGGGAACGATGTTGGATGAAAAACCGGCTTGTTGCTGAAGCTTCGTTGTAGTCATGTCCCTCTCAATCAGCAGATGGAACAGCCTTTTGTAACTAACAGCCATATCACACCTCCGTGTGTGCTTGCATCATATTTAAATTTATTATATCACGAAGATGTGACTTTTTCAACGTCAAACGCCCGTCTCACAGAATTTTTCTGTGGGGGGCTAATTTTTTTGCTTTTTTCGGCCACAATGCTCAGTTCTGTCCGGATGTGTCTATGAAAAGAGAATTACAAAAATCATGGGACCAAACGCACTTCTCGTGTCCGGCGGTAAGTAAGAGGAAGAATATTTCAAAGTTTTCAGTCAAAGACGGACCACTAACTCCGGTAGAGAATGTAAGACCCTCAAAAGCGAAAGGAGGCACGCACAGTGCAAGTTAAATTAGAAAAAATACCGCAGTTTCTCAAGGACAACTGCCAGTTCTGTAACTGGAAATACGAACTGCGGGACGGTAGCAAAACAAAGGTACCATATACGCCGAGTACCATGCGCAGAGTCAACGTGAGCGCTCCTGCCACGTTCTCACGCTCCTTTCTGTGTGCGGCCTTATAAAACCACGTATCGCCCTTGTCGGGATCTCCATTGATCTGTTCAATGACTGAGTCGAAGATTACGACGAAACGGTCTTCGTAAAACTTTTCAAAAATGACGGTTACTTCCCACAGGAAATTCCAGTCTGTCAGTGTTTGAATCAAGTCCACAGCGAATTCCGCTTTCACGATTTCGCCGTCGGAGCTGACCTGGAATATATTCTTCACTTCACGTTTGTTAGTCGCGACGACCGTTCTTTCAAGCATTTTTCGGACAGTCATTTTTTCCATTTTGGGGTTCTCCGTGGTAAAAAAAAGTTGCGAAGGCTCATTTAAACCTTGCAACTTAATACTGCTCCTCACACAAAAAAATATTGACAAGAAAAAATATATATGCTACAATAAAAGTTAATGTAATGCGACCGTATGCACTGTTTTTTGAAAAACACTCGGTCAAAAATTCCGCTTTGGTATAAAAATGGTCCTGTGAGGGAGTAGTAAGCGCGCTGAATGTGCGTAGCAAGTCAACATACTGGCGTTCAGCCTGGCTTGCTTTAAATTGCGAGACTCATGTATAACTGTAAAGCTATACATAGAGTCTTTTTTTGAACTCAGTTATGACTTAACATTGATCGGGTCTTTTTTGTTCCTGAGTAGACATATTGTTTTGCATATAAGCTGTCGACAGCGTTCCGCAACTTAGTTTTGGCGGATGATTTGCTTAAGCACAACTTAATATCTATGCAACAACATTCGGAGGTAAAAATGAATTTCGATTTTATGTTTTTTCTGAACGCCCTTCTGTTCGGCGTAGGTCTTGCCATGGACGCTTTTTCCGTTTCGCTCGCAAACGGTCTTGACGATTCGAAAATGAAAAAAAACAAAATGATCGGTATTGCCGGAGTTTTCGCCGGTTTTCAGGCTCTCATGCCGATGATCGGATGGATATGCGTACACAATGTTGTTGAGTATTTCAAATCATTTGAAAAATTTATTCCGTGGATAGCCCTCGTTCTTCTAATGTATATAGGCGGCAAAATGCTCATCGAGGGCATAAAAAACAAGTCTAAAGATGAATATGAGATCGGCAAGTTAACCTTCGGCACTCTGCTGCTTCAGGGAGTAGCCACCTCCATCGACGCACTCTCCGTCGGATTTACTATCGCCGAGTACAATCTCATAACAGCTCTCGTTGAAGCTGTAATTATTTCGGCAGTTACGTTCGCGATATGCATGGGCGGTCTTATTCTCGGAAAAAAATTCGGCACAAAGCTTGCAGGAAAAGCGTCGATCCTCGGCGGACTCATCCTTATCGCTATCGGTATTGAAATATTCGTAAGCGGAATAATCAAGTAAGCGCTTCAATTTATTTATAAAAAGTGAAGGAAACGAATGAAAATTACAGACGCATTCCGGCACCGGTACTTTTAGAATCGCCAGTGATGGAGATGAGCGCGATGTCCATGAGATTTACGACAATTACAAAGAAAGGAAATATTAAAATGAATAACGATTTATTTGTTATAGAACGCGCACGCCCGGAGGATGCAGCCGCACTGCTTGATTATCTGAAGATCATAGGCGGTGAAACTGATAATCTCAGCTTCGGCGCAGAGGGAGTACCGCTTAGTATCGAAGAAGAACAAGCCTACCTGCGCGCACAGTGCGATTCGGCGGACAATGCGCAGTTTTTTGCCAATGTAAACGGTGAGATCATCGGTACGGCAAGTCTTAACCGCAGATCCAATCGAATGAGTCATCGAGGGGTGTTTGGGATCAGCCTGAAAAAAGCATGGTGGGGCTGCGGCGCGGCATCTGCTCTGATGGAAGCGATTCTTGCCTTTGCCAAGGAAAATGGTTTTGAGCAATTGAATCTTGAAGTACGCAGCAGCAATGTCCGTGCCATTCACCTGTATGAGAAATACGGTTTTCGGAAGCTCTGCACTTTTCCTAATTTTTTCAAGATCAATGGAGAATATATTGATTTTGACCTGATGAATCTCGAACTTAACAACGCAGGCGATCAAGCGGTGAAAGATACTGAAAACTGCTGAAATAAGGGCTGTGCAAAACAGATTAAAAAAAGACGGGCGCTAAAGCGCAGAGTCTTATCCTCCGATATTGCCCTGCGTTTTTTAAAAAGAGTTCCCGTAGAAGCGCAAATGAAATCGGAGCATAAGATTGCTCCCCCCATTTTCATTTGGATCAATCTCCGCGACCGATAACCGGAACGTGAAGACGAGGTAATGAAGTTGATTGAGAGGCATATCCGACAGTTTTTCAAAATATATCAGAGAAATTGAATATTATACGAGCAAATACAGCGCATTTCGAATATACGCAGAGGAAGCGCACATCACTTTGAGTTTCGATAAAATCGCACAAAATTGCGCCGTTTCTCCGGATCACTCCTTCACGCAATACAAAAAACTCCTCGAGTATGGCTATAAAATCAAGAAAGTCTCAATGAAGGCGCAGGCTGCATTTTTTATTAAGGAAGAAGAGTAACAATTTATGAATTACATCCGCATTACCAAAGAAAACATCGATAAGGAACACATCTGCTGCGCCATGTCCGGTAAGCAGAGCCTTGCCAAGAAAGAATGGCTGAAGCAGCGGTTTGATGATGGACTTGTTTTCTACCGCAGCGAAGAACGTGGAAAGTGTTTTATCGAATATATCCCGGCGGAGAACGCATGGATAC
>CAKSJC010000035.1 GCA_934462885.1 uncultured Eubacteriales bacterium
ACTCTATCCTCTTTTCGATAGCTTCCTTGTCGGAGCCGGATTTGAGGAGTTCGTACTCTTCGTTGAGTTTTGCGAGGGAATTCTTAGCGTCTTCGACTGTTTTTTCAGCGTCCCAAAGAGTTTTTTCATAAGAGATATCGCTCTTGTTGTTTCCGAGCACCGCTTTGTCGTAAGCTTTTTTCGCTTCGTCGTACTCTTTCTGAAGAGCCTCAAGCGTTTCGCTGGCGCCTCCCTTGAGAGCCATGATGGGAGCGTCCTTTTCTATCGTATCTCCCTCTTTTACATATACCGAAA
The DNA here is from genome assembly GCA_934462885.1 of uncultured Eubacteriales bacterium. GTDB lineage: Bacteria > Bacillota > Clostridia > Oscillospirales > CAG-272 > UMGS1696. The sequence goes on from CAKSJC010000035.1 coordinate 295, forward strand.
CAACTTTTCTCGACTGAGCCGCGTTAGCTTCAGCCTGATCGGCTTCGTATATTACCTGATAGCTTTCATTTGCCTTTACCGTTCCGCTGACTTTGATAGAGGCGGTAATAGACGCATACTGCGGGTACTGAGCCGAAACTTCCGGGAGAGAGTATGTAAGGATAGTCTCCGAAAAAAATGTCAGCAGAAGCAGGACGATAAGAAAAATTATCGCTATATTTTTTACCCAAGCTCTGCGGCTTGCAGAATCTTTTGCCATTATAATCCTCCGAAGCAAGAAATTGATTATTTGTTTTTCGTTTGTATTGTATTTGCCGCATTATCTTTCGCGGCGTTTTTTATCCTTTGACGGATGAGGAGTATGCGATACCGTCGATGAGGTAATCTTCACTGTACAAAAACAGCAGAACCGGCGGCACCATGTAGATTACCGCTATCGCCAAAGCAATTCCCGTATCTCCCTCGTTTATCTTTGAGAGGAACACCGAGAGCGGATACAGATCGGTGTTTTTCAGAAGCACGAGCGGCTGCTCTACCATGTTCCAGTAGTCGATAAACACAAGTATCGCAACCGAATACAGAGTGCTTCGGCAAAGCGGCATATATATTTTCCAAAATATCTGCCACTCTCCCGCACCGTCAAGCTGGGCTGCTTCAACGACCGACACCGATATTCGCCGCATATACTTTGTAAGTATAAACACCGCAAACGGTGAAAAAATACCCGGCAAAATTATCGCCCATCTCGTATCTAGCAGATTCATCTTATCAAGGATTATATAGTTGGGAACAAGAGTCACCTGATACGGCATGAGCATAAGGATTATATAAGCAAAGAATACTATCGATCTGAATTTTGTCTCAACTCTTGCGAAAGCGTAAGAGGCTCCCGACGCGACGATAATCTGAAAGATCACAATCGGCAAGACGTATATAACGGAATTCCAGAATTTAAGAAGGTATTCCGGACTTTTGAAAAGGACGGTAGCATACTGCGAGAAACTCACCTTATTCGGGATAAGCTGCAGATTAACCTTTTCCGCGATGAATACCCGTCCTCCGTCTCCCGATACGCCGAGTCCCGTAAATATCTTTCCGTAGTTTGCCGAAATTTCAGTCGTCGACATAAATGAGTTTGTTACTGTAAACACAGTGGGAAACAAAAAGAGGTACGAAAACAAGATCAGAAGAGCGAGCGCGAAAATGAGGAACAATACTCTTTTCGGCTTTATTTTTTTCTTTTTAACGACGGGAAACGCCGTCTCGTTAAGCTTTATATCCGTCGTCATTCTTCTATTCCCTTTCCGAATTTATTATCAATAAACAGCATAACGCCGATTATCACTATCATAATAAGGCAGAGAATTATGGCCGCGCTTGAAAGCTTTTGATAGTCAAAAGAATTAAACGTATTATTCATGAAATGCTGCAGCGTATACATCGAGTCATACGGATAATCACCCGTAAGAAGATATACTTCTCTGAATACTTTAAATGAGTTTATGAGAGACATGATGGTAACGAATGATATTGTAGACGCGAGATATCTCATTTTTATCATAAAGAATCTCTTCACCGAACCGCAGCCGTCAAGCATCGCTACTTCGATTATACCGCGCGGAACGGCTGAAAGCGCCGACATAAACATAATCATATTATATCCGATGTTCTTCCATAAGAACAGCAGAACGACTACTATATATCCGTACTGAGACTTCATCCACTCGACCGGAGCAGCTCCGAAAAGCGCGGTTATGTCGTTTATGACCCCGTGATAATCAAAGAGCACCTGCCAGATAAGTATTACCGAAGCCGCCGGAACTATCATCGGCGATAGAAATATCGTTCTAAACGTACTTTTAAACGGGATATTCGCCTCAAGAAGCACCGCCAAAAGAAGAGAAAATATAACTACTGCCGGTACGGCTGTTATCGAAAAAATACCCGTATTTTTCATCGCCCTTTTGAACGCTGCGTTTGAAAGAAGCTTACTGAAATTTTCAAAACCCACGAATTTCGCATTAACCGTTCCGTCAGTAACCGAATAATATACAACGACCATGAACGGTATTATAAAGAACACCAACACACCAATGATACTTAAGAGCATAAACGGAGACGTTCGCATTCTTTCAAAGCGTTCTCTTTTTGTTATGTGATGATGTTCATTCTTTTTTTTATTGATTCTTTGATGCGGAATCTTATTTCCGCCGGATGTTTTTATTTTTTCATTCATATTGCCAGACCGATCGATAAATACAATATTTTTTCTTATATGTCTATGACGATATACAAAGACAAAAAGTTCCCGAAAAAGGCTTATTTATTTCAGCCTTTAATTTTTGCTATTACGTTTGCCAACCGTCGACCTCTCCTCTTTCCATTGCCCCGAGGATACGGCGATACAGTCCTCTGTGTTCGCGGTCAAAAGAATGGAGATATTCCTTCATGTGTTCGCGTTCGGTGTTTCCGTCCTCCGGGCAAGGACTTTTAAGACAAGGAAGACAGACTTTTTTCACAAGTGATCTGATATCGCTTTCTTTCGTATAGATAAGCGGACGAATCACGGAAATCTTTCTGTCCTCATACCATGTAACAGGGGAAAAACACCCGATACGTCCTTCATACAAAAGAGACATCATAAAAGTTTCAACAGCGTCGTCAAGGTGGTGACCGAGAGCAATTTTATTCGCCCCCACAGCCACGGATTCGGCGCTCAGTGCGCCGCGTCTCAGTTTTGAGCAGAGAGAACATGGATTTGGTTCTTTTCTCCCGTCAAAAACTATAGAAGCTATCTCAGTTTTTACGATTTTATATTCTATCCCATACCCAAGGCAAAAGTCCGAGAGCGGATCAAAATATCCTATACAGCCCTTGAATCCAAGATCAACGGAAATCCCGACGACGTCATATTTTTTAGGAAAAAAGTCACGCATACGCCACAGGGCATAGAGAAGAGCTATCGAATCTTTTCCGCCGGAAAGCCCGACTGCAATTTTGTCTCCGTCGGATATCATGTCATAGCTCTGCACAGCCCGGCGCACTTTACTCATGACCTTTTGAAGTTCTTTCATTTTGCGGCACCTATATTTTATCATTATAAATCATTTGAATCCGTATACGGAGAAAGGAACTTAACCATGGCAACAAGAATCTACATTGACCAAGGGCACAACCCGGTAAATCCCAATGCAGGAAGTGAAGGAAACGGCTTCCGCGAACAAGATATCGTATACCGTATTGGAATTTTAACCGCCGAATATCTTAGAAATTACGGTTATGAAGTGCGTCTGTCGCGTCCTCTGCCCACTACGCAGCTCGGAACGTCGAACACAACGTCACTTCAGGCAAGGGTAAACGATGCAAACTCCTGGGGAGCGGACTATTTCATAAGCCTGCACACCAATGCCTCAGAATCCCCGTCAGCCACAGGAAGCGAAGCTTTCGTTTACAAGCGCGGAAGCGTTGCGGAAGTTCTCGCCGAAAACATACTTACACAGTTAAACTACGCGACGGGATTAAGAAACCGAGGCGTTTTTGCACGTCCGGGGCTTTATGTTCTCCGTAAGACCAAAATGCCCGCCACTCTCGTCGAACTCGGATTTATAACAAACCCAAACGACGCCGAGCTTATGGCGTACAGTCCTCAGCTTTTTGCATCCGGAATAACAAACGGGGTTCTCGCTTATTTCGGCAGGCTTTAGCCTTTTTCTTCATCCGCTGTTTTCTGTTTTTCAAGAAGATCGGGACGTCTTTCCTTTGTTATCCCGAGAGCTTTTTCAAATCTCCACTTTTCTATATTCGCGTGATGACCGCTGAGGAGAACTTCTGGGACTTCCCTTCCCATCCACACCGGCGGCCTCGTATACTGAGGGTATTCTAAGAGTCCGTCTTCAAAGCTTTCTTTTTCATGACACTCGGGAAGAGCGAGTACTCCGTCGACAAGCCTGCCGACAGCGTCGGTTACGATACAGGCGGGAAGCTCACCTCCGGTCAGCACAAAATCTCCGAGAGACACTTCCTCATCGACTATCTCTTCAATTATCCGCTCGTCAACCCCTTCGTAATGTCCGCACAGAATAACGAGATTCTTTTTATCCGAAAGTTCTTTTGCGTATTCGTTTGTAAAACGTCTCCCGCGGGGCGACATATAAATAACGTACGGTTTGTCCGCGTTTTCATTCTGTTCTTTAACAGAGTCATCTATCGCGCAAAAACAACGGTATATCGGCGGAGCCGCCATCAGCATTCCTCGTCCTCCCCCGTAAGGAGTATCGTCTACTCTGCGGTGCTTGTCCTCCGAATAGTCGCGTATATTATGTGTGCGTATATCGAGTATTCCGGCGCGTCTTGCTCTTCCGATTATACTTTCCGACAGTATATAATCTATATAATCGGGAAACAAAGTCATTATATCTATACGCATCATTCCCCACGCAATCCTTCAATAAGTTTCACATAAATTCCTGCGTCTTCTCCGTCGGTTATGATTTTTTTAATAAACTCATCGACTGCCGGAATCATGAAAGTTCCTCCTTTTATATCGCGTACGACATACACGTCGCGCCCTCCCGGAGAGATTACTTCTTCCAAAATGCCGTATTTCTCAATGCTGTCTGCATCTTTAACGTCAAGTCCGAGTATATCGGCGACAAAAACAGCATTTTTTTCGATTTTTATGTCAATCCGGTCAGCGTAGAATACAGTTCCCTTAAGTTTTATCGCATCATCGAGAGTGTTAACATCCTCAAGTGTGCAGAGGACCATGCTTTTCTGCACTGAAGCAGCGCGGACTCTTTTCTCGGAAAAAGTCCCGTCCGGATTTTTGACATAAAGTCTCTTGAGGCGCGCAAGAGCGTCGGGAGTATCGCAGTATGATTCGAGTCTCAGCGTTCCGCGAACGCCATGAGTTCCGACTGCCCTCCCGCATTCGAGATATTTATTAATCGCCATATAAACCAGCCTTTATTTTATTATTTGTCAGAATAGCGCTATGCCGGCGAAAACCGCCGCGCAGAGATAATTCCCTCTGACAACTTGCTATTCCATTGCCCGCAGCAGCAGCTTATGCCAAAAAGTTTACGATATTATCAAAGCAGATGCCGTTTATATGAAACGGAAAGCTAAGCGCCGGCACACAGACAACCGTAAAAAAGTTAAAAACTATAATATTGTGTTCATTATAGCATATATTTTTAAAAACCACAACAAATAAAACCGTTTTTACATTAAAAAGCAGCGAAACAACTTTTTGTTTTTTCGCTGCTTTTTGCTTATTACATCTATTTTCTTTCAAGCATATCGGTTATTCTGCAAAAATCTTCCGCCGACAGCTTTTCTCCCCGTATGTCCTGCCTTATTCCGCATTCTTCAAGTACAGATATTACTTCATCCTTGGGGTAGCGGTTTCCGACAGAGTTTACAAGAGTTTTCCTGCGCTGCGAAAATGCGAGAGTAATAAAATCACTCACTTTCTCGGAAAACGAAAGACATTCCTCGTCATCAGACGGCGCGTCCGGATAAACTTCCCTTATTCCTCCGTGCGGTATTATCCCGACGACGGCAGACGCCACTTTAGGTATCGGATAAAAATTACCCGCCGACACGTCAAACAGTTTTTCCGCTCTTGCGCGCAAAGCGATAGAAGCCGAGATCGCGCCGTAATCACCGGAAGCAGAAGAAGCAGTAAGACGGCGGGCTACCTCAAGCTGAACCATAACGACTATCGACGAAAGCGGTATTTTTTTATTCATTGGGAAGGATTCAAGTATCTTCATAATTACCGGCGTCGTGATATAATACGGAAGATTCGCGCATATTCCGACTCTTCCTCCCGCCTCAATTATATCCGAAAAGTTTTCGTTTATAAAGGCGGGCAGATCGGTATCCATAAAATCCCCCTCAAACACTTTCACGTTATCGTATTCGTCAAGCGACTCGTCAAGAAGCGGAATAAGACCGCGGTCGATTTCAATCGCCGCTACTTTATCATAGATTTTGCAAAGATACTGCGTCAAGGCTCCGACTCCCGGACCTATTTCAATAATTCCGGCAGGCTTATTCGATAAGGCATATGATGCGGAGCTTTCAGCTATTCGCATAGGGATTGTCGGATTAATAAGGAAGTTTTGTCCGAATCCCTTCTTGGGTGCAAGCGAATATTTTTCAAGAAGCCGCCTCACCACAGCGGGATTACATAATTCCATATTTCCTCCGATTTTTTGGTCAGGTTAGCGCTCAGATAAGAGTTACGGAATATCCCACGGAATATTCTTCGTCGGGAGCGATCGTCTTTGCGTATTTTTTGCTTTTTGCGTCCGTAGTTTCGTTGTCTCCGGCCGTAAGTCCGTTCCATGGTTCAAAGCATACGAGAGGAGCGTTTTTATTTCTCGGGCTCCAGAGTGCAAGCGCGTCGAATCCGGGAAACTCAAATCTGAATCCGCGTCCACTGTTCTTTGAAACAAAGTTGAATGCTTTTTTCGGAAGTCCCTCGATTATCAGAGTATCTATATCGAAGTCAGAACGTTTTAGCTCATATTCATTTGTTCCGCAAAGTCTGTCGAGTTTGGGAACCTCATCGTTCATGTGTCCGCCTTTTGTTATAGAAACCGTACAGCCTTCCGCGTCGTCGAAAACAAGCTTATAGTCCTCAAATTCGTCTCCATCAAAAAGCGGGCAGTTGAATCCGGGGTGTCCGCCGATACAGAACGTCATCTCGTTTTTATCGAGATTTTTCACGGTATAGCGAACATCAAATCCTGTGTCCAGTATCGTATAAGCAATTTTCAGCGAATAACAGAACGGAAACATTTTTAACGTTTCTTCTGTTTCGCGCTGTTCAAGAACTACCGAATTTTTGGAAAGAGACACAATTTCAAAGTCTCCGTCTTTCGCAAATCCGTGCGCCGGCATGGGATATTCCACTCCGTTATGCGCCATTTTTCCATCCATAGCGACGCATACTACCGGGAAAAGCACCGGAGCCTGTCCGCTCCAATACTTCGGATCTCCCTGCCATACGTATTCGATACCGTCGTTTTTATATGATGAGAGAACCGCTCCGTGAGTATGTACCACACCCGCAGCGTTCATACTGTTTAATTTAATATCCATGAGTTTCTCCTTTTCGGGTCGAATAATACCGCGTCTGACGGTTTCTGTCAGAACTCGATTTTTTCGGCGATGTATGATTCGACTTCGGAAATAGGAAGGCGGATCTGTTCCATGGAATCGCGCTCACGTATAGTTACGCAGCCGTCTTCGATTGAGTTAAAATCATAAGTGATGCAAAACGGCGTTCCGATTTCATCCTGTCTGCGGTATCTCTTACCGATAGAGCCCGCATCGTCAAAGTCAATATTGAACTTCTTGGAGAGAGGAGCAAACACTTCTTCCGCAGCTTTATCCGAAAGCTTTTTTGAAAGAGGAAGAACAGCGGCTTTGAACGGTGCGAGAGCGGGATGCAGATGAAGAACCACGCGGACATCGTTTTTATCCGCGTCGATAACTTCTTCGTCGTATGCGTCGCACAGGAATGCAAGCGCCACACGGTCAGCGCCCAATGACGGCTCGATAACGTAAGGAATATATTTTTCGTTTGTTTCGGCGTCAAAATACTCCATTGATTCACCGGAAGTTTTCTGATGCTGAGTAAGATCGTAATCGGTTCTGTCGGCGATTCCCCAAAGCTCACCCCATCCGAACGGGAAGAGGAACTCAATATCGGTCGTTCCCTTTGAGTAGAAGCAAAGCTCCTCGGGAGAGTGGTCGCGGAGTCTCAGGTTTTCTTTGGTCATGCCGAGGCTGTAAAGGAATTCTGCGCAATAACCTCTCCAGTATTCGAACCATTCTAGGTCTGTTCCGGGCTTGCAGAAGAATTCAAGTTCCATCTGCTCAAACTCACGCGTTCTGAACACAAAGTTTCCGGGAGTTATCTCGTTTCTGAAAGATTTTCCTATTTGACCCACGCCGAAAGGCATTTTCTTTCTTGTTGTGCGCGCCACATTCTTAAAGTTCACAAATATACCTTGGGCTGTTTCCGGGCGGAGATAAACCGTATTGGAAGAATCCTCCGTAACACCGATGAATGTCTTGAACATGAGATTGAATTTACGTATAGGAGTAAAATCCGCGCTTCCGCAATCAGGGCAGGTGATATGGTGTTCTTTAATATATGAACTCATTTCATCATCGGTCCATCCTGCGGGATTGACGTCAAGGTTATTTGCGAATGCGTATTCTTCTATGAGCTTATCTGCTCTGTGACGGCTCTTGCAGACCTTGCAGTCCATAAGAGGGTCGGAAAACCCGCCGAGGTGTCCGGACGCTACCCAAGTTTGAGGATTCATTATAATCGCGGAATCAAGTCCAACATTGTATGGACATTCAGTTACAAATTTCTTCCACCAGGCCTTTTTCACGTTGTTCTTGAATTCAACTCCTAGAGGACCGTAGTCCCATGAGTTTGCAAGACCGCCGTATATTTCGCTTCCCGCATAAATGAAGCCTCTGTTTTTGCAGAGAGCAACGATTTTATCCATAGTTTTTGCTTCATTAGCCATTCGTTCCATAGTTTTTACCTTTCTGTATATCGCTTTTTTATTTATTCACCGAGTAATTAACGCTTCTGTATTCCTTAAAAAGGTCTATCGCGCTTTGAAGGTCGGGATCGAAATACGCCTTTCTCCCCTCAGACGCAGCATTATATTTACAGGGATATGAAATCGTTTTCTTTTCAAAATACTCGCACGCTCCGAACATTTCATAGAGATTATCGAAATCGGACATCGTAAAATTTGTATTGAAAACGGATTCTTCAGATGTTCCTACAAATTTATTCAGCAAGTATTTGAAGTCCTCTTTTTCAAAAGCTGCGAATCTTTCTATATATTTACTCACCGCTTCGGTAGAATACGCTTCCTTTATTTTTAATTCGCTCACGCTCTCTTCTTTTACCGCGCTCAATGCGTAAAGATTGTCGGCGGAAAGTTCAACCGTTCCGGCACCCGCAGCATATGTATACGAGACGTCGTATTTCATCGTATAATAACGTCCGGTTGAGTAAATATCCGAACCCAAATTAACGTTTACGCTTCCGGACGAATCCACGAAATCTTTAAGTTTGTATCCCTCAATAAGAAGATCGTACCTCGGATTGATCCCGCAAATCGCATTTACATGATCTGATAGAGAGGAAAGCCCATAGTATTTGTAAACTTCTCTGAGAGTACGGTATCCTGAAGACGTATAAACCCTTGTATCCGGAGAAATATACGTATAGACGAACTCTCTTTTTTCCTTATCTATAACGACAAGCACAAGAGACGAAATGTTTTTTTCTCTGTAACCTGATGTCAAATATCCGACAGTCTCTTCCGATGTAATTAATCCCTGATCTTCCTTTTCCATTTCTTCAATCGTCGGCATATAGTCGTCGTAAATATCCGGTCGGTAGTCAGTCGTGATTATCAGGAAAGCAAAACCGTACCCATCCGGAATTTTTTCATCGCTTGATGTTCCGGGATTGATATTAATATCTGTGGTTTCCCCCGTGGGATTTTTTATAATATCGTTCAATTCATCCTTTTCGGCGTCGATCATGTTTCCTACCGTGTCTGTCACGAAACCTGTCGCAAAGAACGCAACCACCCCGAAAAGAAGCGCTGAAATCAAAAAGGTTATTCCAAAGTTTTTTAATGCCGAAAGCATAGCACAATTCCTTTCGTTTTTGCATTATACCTTATATTATACATTATGCTATGTGAAATTTCAATAGTTTTTTTGCAACACAACTTAACCGAAAAAAGCGAACAATATCGCCTACTGCTCGGAGATATCGGCAACTTATTTGGAGATACCGCCTTTTCTGCCGCTTGTGTACTCCAACATTATCTTTGTAAACGCTTTATGCGGTTCTCCGGCGACGGGCGCCAATCCATACCGTAAGAATAAAGCTGCTCCATATTGAAAGGTCATAGCAGCCGACTCCTTGAGTCGGCTGCTATGACCGCAATTTTTTCGTGTTACCGGCTTTCCACGCTGTCTTCTTTTACAATGCAGGCGGCTGACTCTGCACCGCGTCTACAAAAAGAATAGTCAGTCCGATATAAACGGCGCACGTCAAAGCTGACAACACAAAAAAGATGATGCAAATGACGCGCACGGTTTTATTTCTGCGCAGATATTTACAGCACAGTACGATACCGAAAACGGCGAACAGCAACAACGCCGCAGCAAGCCAAAAAGGCATATTGCCCACCTCCATTTTTCTTTTTATTCTGCCGCGACGCTCAGAGCAGAGCTTGCCGTCAGCAGATCCAACAACCGTTCCATACCTGTCAGTGAAGCGGAGAACCATTTGCGTATCCCGTCTATATCTCGCAGGTCAAGCTCCTCGGGAACGCCCGCAAAAACATATCTCGTGTTCAGCGCCAACGTCAGATCGCCGTTTTGCAAAACAAGAGCCCCCATCTTGCCATTGTTGGCGATGGCTTCCAACTTCTGCACCAGTTCGCGCATTCGCGGAGTAAGCTCGCTATCAGCGCTCCTCCCATCCGCCGTTTGGACAGTAAAATGTTTCACGAACACGTCAGGGGCGGTAATGTCATCTTTTTTCCGATTCTGAAATTGATCCCGAATGGCGATATCAAGCGCGGGGTCACAAATATCCGCACAGCGGACGATAATACCGTGAAAGAGCGTTTCGGTCTTGGTCATCCAGTTGTCGTTGTTGGGACCGGAGCGTTCCTCAACGGTGCGCCGCAGTTCTGCATTTGCGGCAGAAAAGCGCAAGCCGTTGTGGACGCCCTCGTGATAATCCGACACACTGCATTCCGTCCACGGAACAGTCAATAGGTTGGCAGATCGGAGAAAGGTTTCGTCAATAGGCAGCTCAGTCTTTTTCGGTTCAGCTCCAAAAGCTTTGCAAAGCTCGTCTCGGAAATACCCGCCCAACTGCTGCCGCAGCAGCGCTTTTTTCTTCTTTTGGGCGGGCAGCGCCACCAAAAGAATCAGTCCTACGCCGCCGAACGTCAGAATGGAAAGCAGGATAACATCATGCTGTATAAAGGCGGAGATACACCCGGCAATTACCATCAGAATTCCGGGCAGCATACCGATACTTTCGATGGTCTGATAGCGTCCCAGACGTTTTGAGAGTTCCGCATCGCTCATCTGCTCGGTATCCGGTTTGTCAAAATCA
>CAKSJC010000036.1 GCA_934462885.1 uncultured Eubacteriales bacterium
TGGCGTTCCCGAGGTGATTCGAACACCCGACCTATCGCTTAGGAGGCGATCGCTCTATCCTGCTGAGCTACGGAAACGTATATTTACTTAATGTTTGAACTCTTTTTGTCTCTTAAGTGCATGCGTAAATTACATAACTTACCTACGTGTTTCATTTACTTTCAAACATATTATAACATAAAACTAACCTTTTTTCAATAGTTATTCGTACTGTCGAAAAAAATTTAGAAAAACATTATATATTTTGATAAAAGCTCTTGACAAAAAACACACATAATGATATTATATGTAAAGTAATTTACTTTACAGCATTGCGCGGTGATTTCTATTTTTGAAAAAGATATGCGCTTCCCTATTTTGCTAGATGCATACGGAGATATGCTAAGCGAAAGAAAACGCGAAATACTCGATTATTACTATAATGAAGATTATTCACTTTCCGAAATATCGGAACTCACCGGTATCTCGCGTCAGGGAGTTCGAGATTCTATAAAAAAAAGCGAGTATGAGCTTCACGAGCTTGAAAGCAAGCTCGGTATCGTAAAAAAAAATGAACACTTTTCTTGTCTGATAAAAAAAGCCGCAGCGTTGCTTGAATCGGAAATTAATTCACCCGACGTAGCTTCAAAAGAATGTCTTTCCGATATACTCGGCATAATAAACGAAGCGATAAAATCGGCAGACATATCATATCCACAGGAGAAATAAATGTTTGCAAACTTATCTGAAAAGCTTAACAACGCATTCAAAAAGTTTAAGAACAAAGGAAAACTTACCGAATCAGATGTAAAAGAAGGTATGCGCGAGGTAAAACTTGCCCTTCTTGAAGCTGACGTGAATTTTAAAGTCGTTCGTGATTTTGTCAAAAAAGTAACTGAACGCGCTGTTGGATCAGAGGTACTTGAAAGTCTTCTGCCTGCACAACAGATAGTAAAAATCGTTCATGAGGAATTAATATCCCTCATGGGTGAGTCCAATACAAAGCTTCAAATATCATCACGGCCGCCGACAGTCATAATGATGGTCGGACTTCAAGGCTCAGGTAAAACAACTCATTCAGCTAAACTTGCCGATATGTATAAAAAACTGGGCAAACGACCGCTCCTCGTCGCCTGCGACGTGTACAGACCCGCAGCTATCGATCAGCTTAAAGTTGTCGGAGCGCAGATAGATGTTCCGGTATTTGAAATGGGAAAGTCCGATCCCGTAGAAATCGCCAAAAAAGGACTTGAGTACGCAAAACTCCACGGGCACGATATGGTGTTTATCGATACGGCCGGACGTCTCCATGTTGATGAGCTTCTCATGCATGAACTGAAAAACATAAAAGAAGCCGTTTCGCCTACTGAAATCATCCTGGTAGTCGACGCAATGACAGGTCAGGACGCGGTAAACGTTGCTTCTTCATTCAATGAACAGCTTGACATAACCGGCGTTCTTTTATCAAAACTTGACGGAGACACGCGCGGAGGCGCTGCGCTTTCGATCAGATATATTACCGGTAAGCCTATCAAATTTATCGGTACAGGAGAAAAACTCGATGCTATCGAACCGTTTTATCCTGACAGAATGGCGTCAAGAATCCTTGGCATGGGCGATGTTCTCACCCTTATCGAAAAGGCTCAACAGAACTTTGATGAAAAAAAGGCCGCCGAGATTGAAAAAAAACTGCGAGAAAACACATTTACACTCACGGATTACCTTGAGCAGTTCAGGCAGATCAAAAATATGGGCAATCTCGACCAAATTATCGGGATGATTCCCGGAATAAAGCCGGGCGCTCTTAAGGACGCCAAAGTAGATGAAAAAGCTATTGCACACACCGAAGCTATCATCCTTTCGATGACCGTTTACGAGCGGGAGCATCCATCAATATTAAACGGCTCAAGAAAGAAAAGAATTGCAACAGGAAGCGGCACAAGCGTTGAGGACGTAAACCGTCTCTTAAAGCAATATGATCAGATGAATAAAATGATCAAACAGTTTTCCGGCCAGTTCGGCGGTAAACACGGCAAGAAAAAGATGAAAATTCCGTTTCAAATGTAATTAACGGGTTTTTATATAAAATTTTTATTTGTATTTTTCGGAGGAAAAAATGGCTGTTAAAATCAGACTCAGAAGAATGGGTGCAAAGAAAGCTCCCTTTTACCGTATCATCGTTGCAGATTCCAGATCTCCCCGCGACGGAAGATTTATTGAGGAAGTCGGATACTACAATCCTATGACAAATCCCGCTGAAGTTAGGCTCGAAGCTGAAAAAATTGAAAAGTGGCTCGCAAACGGCGCTCAGCCCACTGAAACAGTTAAGTCGATCCTTACTAAAAACGGTGTAATAAAATAATCATGGACAATACAAGCAGCGCAACCTATCATGATGTAGATCTTAAACAGCTTTTGGCTGACATGGCGCGCGCTATTGTTGACGATCCGGATGCAGTATCGGTTACCGAAGAAGAAACAAAATCCGGCATTGTTTTGACTCTTAATGTTGCGGAAGCAGACATGGGTATGGTCATCGGAAAACACGGTAAGATCGCTCATGCTATTCGCACTGTCGCGAAAGCCGCTGCCAAAATAGCCGATCAGAAGATCACTGTTGAAATTAAATGATATTCCGTAAATAACGGAATGTTACGCGGGCATAAAAACTTTCGTTTTTATGCCCGCGCTTTTTTCTTTCAAAGTAACCGCCCGTCTAGTGGACTTTTAACCCGATCCTTTAAGGTCAGGCACGCTTTGGAGAGTCTGTAATATTTTCTACGCTGCAAAAAGCGTCTATGATACTTCTTCTTGTGACTATCCCAATAAAATATCCCCTGTCATCTGTTACCGGAATGAAATTCTGATTTTTTGACCTTTCAATGATCTGTCCCATGTCAACATTCACCGTCACGGCTGAAATCCGATCCGGATCCATTATCTCGCGTATTCTGTGACATTCCAGTTCCTTTATAAGGTTAGAAGCGTCTGTGTTTTCTATTATGTATCTTAAAAAGTCTCCCTCGCTTACGCATCCTGCATATAGTCCGTCTTTCGTCAATACGGGAATAGCGGTATACCCGTGTATCTTCATTTTTTCAAGCGCTTGTCTTAACGTGCAGTTTTCAAACAAATACTCCACTTTGCTTTTAGGTCGAAGCAACATAAGAACATTCATCAGCTGACCTCCGTAAGTTTTTTATTACACTTACATTATAGTTTATATTTGTTATTTCATTGTTAACATTATATAAATTTTGAATATCATTTGTGCAAACATTGTCATATTTGTCCATCAAATGTCTTGTTGACTTCAAATATAACAGAGCAAAAAAAGATGCCGCAAGTGACGGAAATCACTCGCGGCATCTTTTTATATTTCTTTATTGTTTACAACTACATTCATATACCGATACGGTATTTCAATATTAAATTTATCAAACGACTTTTTAACGTCTTCCCACATATCATAGTAGACCGTCCAGTAATCGGCGGAATCGCACCAAACTATAAGCTTTAAGACAATCGCCGAATCTGCATGAGCCGCCACAAAAACCCGAGGAGCAGGATCTTTTTTTATAAGATCGTTCACCGCAGATGTTGCAAGAAGAACTTTTCTCGCAAGATCGATATCCGTAGTATAAGAGACATTGAAATCAAAGTCCACTCTGCGTATCTTTTCAGCCGAGAGATTATTTATCGTGCTGTTTGCAAGCGTTGAATTCGGAACAGAAATATCTTTATTATCAACAGTTGTAAGCTTTGTATAGTAAATACCGATATCCTTTACCTCTCCGCAAGCTGTGCCTGCTTCGATATAATCTCCTATACTGAATGGTTTGGAAAACATAATAATAATTCCGCCCGCTATATTCGAAAGTCCTCCCTGAAGCGCCAAACCGAGAGCAAGTCCGCATGAACCAAGTATTGCTATTACAGACGATTCAGGCACTCCTATCACCATAACGGCTGTAAGGACGATGATAACTTTCAGCGCTACGGATATGAAGTTTAATAAACACGACTGTGTATTAACTTCAAGTTTGGAGAATCCTTTTCCCTTTTTCAGAATTTTTATCAAATATTTTACAAGAGTAAAACCTACGATAAGTATTAAAACAGCAAAAACAAGATCAATCACAAACGGAACAAGTCTGTCGTTTGCAAAATCCTTAAACCATTCAAGCATAATAATCCCCTTTTTACCTGACTTATATATTTTTGGCAGTTGCACCTCATGCGGCAAACGAACGCTTCAAAAAACCTATCAGGTAACTTTTATTCTTTGTATTGCGTACATTATAACACATAATGCGTAACAATGCAAACAAATAAGGCAAAAAAGAGATAAAAATTATTTCCTGTTTCTGAGTTCGACTCTTCTTATCTTGCCGCTTATGGTTTTCGGAAGCTCGTCCATAAATTCAACTATCCTTGGATATTTGTACGGTGCAGTATGCTCTTTTACGTATGTCTGTATCTCTTTTTTAAGTTCATCTGTTCCCTCTTTGCCCGGCACCAGAACAATCGAAGCTTTTACTATCTGTCCTCTTATTTCATCAGGAACAGCCGTGATTGCACATTCGAGAACATAAGGAAGCTCCATGATGACCGACTCAATCTCAAACGGTCCGATTCTATAACCTGACGACTTGATTACATCATCGATACGTCCAACATACCAGAAATATCCTTCCTCGTCTTTCCACGCAGTATCTCCGGTATGGTAATATCCATCATGCCATGCTTCGCGCGTCGCTTCATCGTTTTTATAGTATCCTTTGAAAAGTCCGCACGGAATATTGTCCGTTGTTTTTATAACGATCTCACCGGTTTCACCTACTTCGCACGACTTTCCGTCCGGAGTTATAATATCAACATCGTACATTGGAGACGGATGACCCATTGAGCCCGGTTTAGGAGTATCTCCGACAAAGTTTCCGATAACGAGAGTGGTTTCCGTCTGTCCAAATCCTTCCATAAGCGAAAGTCCCGTATATTCTTTGAATTTATAGAAAACTTCAGGATTCAGCGCCTCACCCGCAATAGTCGTATGCTTAAGCGAAGAAAGATCATATTTC
The DNA here is from genome assembly GCA_934462885.1 of uncultured Eubacteriales bacterium. GTDB lineage: Bacteria > Bacillota > Clostridia > Oscillospirales > CAG-272 > UMGS1696. The sequence goes on from CAKSJC010000036.1 coordinate 5,061, forward strand.
TCTATTCCGGCTTTTATAAAGAAACGGAACATTGTAGGCGGCGCGCAAAATGATGTAATACCGTATTCTTTGAACAGGGGAAGTATATCTGCCGCATCGAATTTATCAAAGTCATAAGCAAATACGCAGCTTTCGCAAAGCCACTGTCCGTAAAGCTTTCCCCAAAGAGCTTTGCCCCATCCCGTGTCAGAAATCGTAAAGTGGATTCCGTTCGGATCGGCGTTATGCCAGTATCTGGCAGTTATATAATGTCCGAGAGCATATTTGAAACTATGTGCCGCGATCTTAGGATAACCCGTCGTACCGCTTGTAAAGAGCATATACATTGTCTCGTTTCCGCACGCACTCATTCTTCTCTCAAACGTATCAGGATATTTGCCGAATTCTTCGTCAAAACAATGCCATCCTTTTCGCTTGCCGTGAGCAATTATCTTTATGATATCCTGAGGAACGAGCTTTGCCGCGTTTTCCGCGTGCATTGCCGTATCTCCGTCGGCGGTACATACTATCGCACGAACGCCCGCCGCTTTATAGCGATATTCAAAATCATGCTCAACCAGCATATGTGTAGCCGGAATAGCTACCGCTCCGAGTTTATGAAGCGCGATAGACGCTATCCAGAACTGCCAATGGCGTTTTAATACAAGCATGACGGTGTCGCCTTGTTTTATACCGATATCATCAAAGTAATTCGCCGCCTGATTCGACATTCTTGAAATATCTTTGTATGTAAATTTTGTCTCATTCTTCTTATTATCAAGGTGAATAAGAGCTACTTTATTCGGAGTTTTTTGAGCTATGGCGTCAACCGTGTCATAGGCAAAGTTATACTTATCTTCATTATGGAATTTTATTTTCTTAAGACGTCCGTCTTCTTCGATACACTCGATAAAATGAGCGGCTACCGGATCTTCGGGAAGCGGCGAGAGTCCGTCCGCAGGTTTAAGAGTTTCGGAAGACTCCTCTGTGTTTTCCGGATAATCGTATGCAGCTCCTCCGTTTGAGATGATTATAGCAAGAAATTCGCAGTCTTCTCCCTCAGCTATCATTCCGTGAGGTTTTGAGCTGTCATAATATATAGAATCCCCCGCTTCAAGTGTCTCAACATGTCCGTCGATCGATACTTTAAGTTTACCGAAAAGTATATAATCGTACTCCTGACCCTCATGACGGCTTAATTTTATCGAATTTTTTTCTTCTTCAGGACTATATTTCGCTTTTACTATAAACGGCTCCGCTATTTTGTTTTTAAAAAGAGGAGCAAGATTATTATACTTAAATCCTTTACGTCTCGCTATGGGAAGTCCTCCGCCGGCTCTTGTGATACTGTATTCATTTAACGTAGGACTTTGGCCTTTGAGAAGGTCGGTCGTATCTATACCAAATCGAGCTGCGCATTTATAAATAAAGGTAAACGAAAAGTCAGACTTTCCCTTTTCAAGTTCTCTGTAAGTTTCAAGAGATACTCCGGTGCTCTTTGCCATTTCTTCTTCGCTTATACCGAGTATCTGCCTCGTCTCGCGTATACGTTCGGCAACTTCTCTTATGATGTTTTCCATTTTCTTCTCCTCCTCTTTTTTATAACAAAAAAAGCCCGTCTCATCTTTGAGACGAACTTGCATTTGCAATATCCGCGGTACCACTCAAATTGTATGTAAACACATACCTCTTTATCGGACTCAATCAAGTCCTGCGCTTTTACGCAGCGCTCCGCGGGGAATCATTACTCGGCAAAAACTGCTTTTCCTTTCCCGACTCGGAAGTGATTGGAAACAAGTACAAACGCGCCCGCATTCCACCGCCGCAGGCTCTCTTTGGCGTTTTCTATAACTGTTCCCCTCTTCGTCACAGTCTTTTATTCGATTGATTAAAGTATATCACAACTGTTCACTTGTGTCAACAATTATTCATCAGCCATTTCAACAAATATTTTTTATTTTTCTGACATTAAGTGTGCAAAATATCAATGCTTTTTCAAACTTTATTCTCCGCCGCTTTTCTTTATATATTTTTTTGCAAAGCTTAAAAAATGTAAAAACATTGAAAAAAAATGTAAGGTATGATATACTATCATATAATTGAAAATATTTACGGAGGGTTTTATGGTCGCAAATAAATACAGTGAAAAAACATATACAAAATACGAAAATGTCATCAAGACAATTTCACGTCTGATTTTTCGTGAGATAACTGTTCCCGAAAAGGTATACATGTTAGAAACCACAAAACATTTACGTATTCCTCCGTCGAAGGAAAATATGACGGAAATCGTTCCGGGAACCGCTTGGGGCTCTGAATACTCTAATATGTGGCTGAAATGTGAGATAACAGTTCCCGCATGTGCCGAAGGCGAAGTGCTTTGCGCTGTTCCAAACGCTAACGCAGTTGAGATCCTCTGTTTCAAAAACGGAAAACCTGCGGGTATTATCAACTCGAAAAATCAGTTTATCGGCGGAGATCATTCCGTAATGTTTGTGTCTCCGTGTGCTCATGCCGGAGAAAATATCGAACTTGATTTTGAGTGTTATGCGGGTCACAAGGCTTTCGGTGAAGCTCCTATGGCTCAATATGACGATGATATTCCGGTCGGAGATGTTCGTCATGTATATGAAGATTTAAGGATACTTCTTTTGGACAAAACTATTCGGGATTTTGTTTTTGATATATCGGTTCTTCTTCAGCTTGCTCGTCTTCCCGAGGACAATTTTATCTCTATGAAAGCGCATGAAGCGCTTATGGACGCCTTTCCCTATCTTCTCCAAGACGTGAAAACAGCTTCTCTTGAAGAAATTCGCGAATCATGCAGAAAAGTATCTGAAATTGCGGCTCCGGCGCTAAAAAAAGACAGAGCAGATGTCTCACGAGGCAGACTCAAGATAATCGGTCACTCGCATATGGACACAGCTTGGCTTTGGCCTGTATCGGAAACTGTCCGCAAGTGCGCGCGCACCTATTCTCAGGCACTCACTCTCATGGATATGTATCCGGAATATACTTTTACTCAGTCTTCTATACTTCACCTTGACTGGATGAAAACGTATTACCCGGACATATTCGAAAAGATAAAAGAACGCGTTGCCGAAGGACGTTACGAGATCAACGGCGGTGTTTGGGTGGAGTGCGACTGCAACATAACAAGCGGCGAATCTATGATACGTCAGTTCCTATACGGTCAGCGTTATGTTGAAAAAAATCTCGGATTTAAAATGGATTCTTTCTGGCTTCCCGACACGTTCGGATACAATGCAGCTATTCCTCAGATCATGCTCGGCTGCGGAGTTAAGTATTTCTATACAACAAAGATCGGTTGGAACGACATGAACTCGTTCCCGATCGATACTTTCAGGTGGAGAGGGCTTGACGGATCGGAAGTTATTACTCACTTTAACGCTACTCATCTTATGCCTGACGTCAACACGCTTTTCGGATACCGCGACTATATAAAAGACAAGCACTCGACGGACACAAAACTTATCGCTTACGGTTTCGGAGACGGCGGAGGAGGTCCGACCTACGGTATGCTCGAATTATTACGTCGTGAAACCGATCTTCCGGGTATGCCGGAAATAAAGCCTGCTACTCAGAGCAGTTTCATGCATGAACTTGAGCTGCGGCGTGACAAACTCCCGTTGTTTGAGGGAGAGCTTTATCTTGAATTTCATCGCGGAACTCTCACGCAAATGCATGAGGTTAAGAAAAACAACAGAACGGCTGAAGTCGCCCTTCACAATATGGAGTTACTAAACGTACTTTGTGATGAAAAGATAAACGAAAAGCATGATGAGTTTTATAAAATACTTTTGAAAAATCAGTTCCATGATATTCTTCCCGGAACATCTATTACGAAAGTTTATGAAACTGCTATTCCCGAAATGAGAAAGCTTATCGACAATGTTAACGCAGAAACGGATGCTTATGCCGACAAACTCACAACAGCAAACAACGGCAAGATTTCGATATTCAATCCCCTCTCATTCGCTCGAAATGATATTGTTACTCTTAGCGGAGAAATTCATCTCGATAACAAAACCTCACAAACATACACCGACATAGACGGGAATGTTAAAACTGACATAAAAGTTCACATTCCGGCAATGTCGGCGGAAGTTTTAACAAAAGCTGAACCGATATCGCAGCCCTCTCGCTTTACCGCAAATGGCAATTCTCTCATAACCCCGTTTTACAAAGTAGAATTTGATGAAAACGGATATATCTCTTATCTGTATGATATTCATCGCAGACGTCAGATAAACCGCGAGGGTTCGTATTCTCTCGGTACTCTTTGGTTCGGAGAGGACTTCCCTACTCTGTTCGACAACTGGGAAATTGAATACGACGCATTCCACAAGCTTCATCCCGTTTGTGATTTAATTTCCCGCGAGGTAGTTTCCGACGGCGCGATAGAATACCGCATCCGTACAAAATACAAGTTCGGCAGAAAATCTTCGATAACATTAGACACCGTATTCTATGCAGGCTGCCGACGTATAGACTTTACGGCAAAGGTTGACTGGAATGAACGTCATTCTCTCTTAAAAGCCGGATTTGACGTGAATATTCATTCTGCTTTTGTAAAAAATGAGATTCAGTTTGGTCATGTCGAACGTCCTACCACAAGAAATAATTCTCTCGAAGAAGCCAAATTCGAAGTATGCAATCACAAGTGGTCCGACTTATCTGAGTCCCGTTACGGAATTGCGATACTTAACAACTGTAAATACGGTATTTCAGTCGAAGGAAGCAACATGATGCTGACACTTCATCGCGGAGGATGCCGTCCAGACCCGTATACGGACAACGGAGTCCACTACATGACATACTCGCTGCTTCCGCACGAAAATGCATTCTCGGCGGAAAATGTCGTCTACCCGGCTTATGAGCTTAACTATCCCGCAATAGTTAAATCCGGAGAAATGTCAGCTGAAAAACTATTTGAAACAGATGCTCCAAACATAATCTGCGAGGCTGTTAAAAACTCGGAAGATACTGACGGAACATACGTTTTAAGACTATATGAATGTGAAAGAAACGCCACAAACTGCATTCTTAACTTATACGGTGCCGAACGCGCTTGGGAGGCAAATATGCTTGAGGAAAAGACAGAAGAACTTGAAATTAACCACAGAAAAGTCGAACTCAAATTCCGTCCGTTTGAAATAAAAACTATCATTGTTGAAAAACAAAAAGATCAGGAAAAGGATTAATCTATGATTGAAAAAGGTATTAAAGCTCCGGATTTTACATTATTTGACAAAGATGCAAAAAGCGTTTCTCTCTCAGATTTTATAGGTAAAAAGGTAGTTCTTTACTTTTATCCGAAAGATAACACACCCGGCTGTACACGGCAAGCGTGTGCTTTTGCCGCATCTTATGACAAGTTTAAAAATAACGGAATAGTGGTAATCGGAATAAGCCGCGACAGCGTTTCATCTCATGTAAAGTTTGCGGAAAAATATTCTCTTCCGTTTATACTTCTTTCCGATCCGGAACTTACTGCCATATCGGCTTACGGTGTATGGCAGGAGAAAAAGCTATACGGCAAAGTCTCAATGGGCGTAGTCCGCTCCACATTCATTATAGATGAAAAAGGCTTTATTGAAAATGTCATGAAAAAAGTAAAACCGGACACGAACGCTTCCGATATTATTGAGTACCTCGGACTGTGACCGTCGCAGACGGCATATTCAAACCAAACATAAAAAAACGCTTAAAATGAAATGACACCTCAAAGCAGTCTGATAAATCAGAGTCTTTGAGGTGTCATTTCATTTTAAGCGGTTTTTATTTCATTTTTTTTAGTACCGATATACCAATCGGTAAAGATATAGAAAGCGCGAGAATATCCGCCGCCATCTGTGAAAGTTGAAGTCCCAAAACGGGAGAAGCTCCGAAAGCTTTTGTTATAAGCGGGAGCAAAAAAACTGACGGTACAAATGTTAATCCCTGTCTTGCCATCGCAACTATGGTAGCTCGCGCGGTTAAACCAATATTCTGAAGCATCATATTACATAATATTACCCAGGACATAAGAGGAAACACAATAAGCTGGCTTCTAAATGTAAGAACAGCTATTCTCGCCGATTCGGCTGAGCTGCCCGCCACAAAAGACGTGATGGGTTCGGCAAACAAAAAACCAAAAACTGAAATAACTATAAGAATTGCCGTTGAAACTTTAAGGCAAAACATATACGCTCTTTTAACCCTGTCGTATTTTTTCGCTCCGTAGTTAAA